>NZ_JAALGV010000034.1:0-1736 GCF_011174875.1 Acinetobacter sp. GFQ9D191M | reverse complement strand
GATGCATTGGAGCAAGCATTTAGGGCGGCAGAGGGGGCTGGAACGCTGAGTGCGCCCATGCCGCATTGCGAAGCAAAAGATAATCGGATAAAATGTAGCAATTCATATTCGTAAGCGTGGAGTAATCAGATGGGAAATTCCAAGTCAGCAGACAAGTAAGCCGCAACAACCAGTATTGTTGTTGCGGCGCTCTGTAAGGCTAGTCTCATCTGATTGCTGACGAGCAGACGTCGCCCGGTATTCCTTAATCGAGGGTTGATTCGTCATGACCACCACACGCCCCGCGTGGGCCTATACGCTGCCGGCAGCACTGCTGCTGATGGCTCCTTTCGACATCCTCGCTTCACTGGCGATGGATATTTATCTCCCTGTCGTTCCAGCGATGCCCGGCATCCTGAACACGACGCCCGCTATGATCCAACTCACGTTGAGCCTCTATATGGTGATGCTCGGCGTGGGCCAGGTGATTTTTGGTCCGCTCTCAGACAGAATCGGGCGACGGCCAATTCTACTTGCGGGCGCAACGGCTTTCGTCATTGCGTCTCTGGGAGCAGCTTGGTCTTCAACTGCACCGGCCTTTGTCGCTTTCCGTCTACTTCAAGCAGTGGGCGCGTCGGCCATGCTGGTGGCGACGTTCGCGACGGTTCGCGACGTTTATGCCAACCGTCCTGAGGGTGTCGTCATCTACGGCCTTTTCAGTTCGATGCTGGCGTTCGTGCCTGCGCTCGGCCCTATCGCCGGAGTATTGATCGGCGAGTTCTTGGGATGGCAGGCGATATTCATTACTTTGGCTATACTGGCGATGCTCGCACTCCTAAATGCGGGTTTCAGGTGGCACGAAACCCGCCCTCTGGATCAAGTCAAGACGCGCCGATCTGTCTTGCCGATCTTCGCGAGTCCGGCTTTTTGGGTTTACACTGTCGGCTTTAGCGCCGGTATGGGCACCTACTTCGTCTTCTTCTCGACGGCTCCCCGTGTGCTCATAGGCCAAGCGGAATATTCCGAGATCGGATTCAGCTTTGCCTTCGCCACTGTCGCGCTTGTAATGATCGTGACAACCCGTTTCGCGAAGTCCTTTGTCGCCAGATGGGGCATCGCAGGATGCGTGGCGCGTGGGATGGCGTTGCTTGTTTGCGGAGCGGTCCTGTTGGGGATCGGCGAACTTTACGGCTCGCCGTCATTCCTCACCTTCATCCTACCGATGTGGGTTGTCGCGGTCGGTATTGTCTTCACGGTGTCCGTTACCGCGAACGGCGCTTTGGCAGAGTTCGACGACATCGCGGGATCAGCGGTCGCGTTCTACTTCTGCGTTCAAAGCCTGATAGTCAGCATTGTCGGGACATTGGCGGTGGCACTTTTAAACGGTGACACAGCGTGGCCCGTGATCTGTTACGCCACGGCGATGGCGGTACTGGTTTCGTTGGGGCTGGTGCTCCTTCGGCTCCGTGGGGCTGCCACCGAGAAGTCGCCAGTCGTCTAACCGACGACTGGTAGCAGGCCCGCTCCGATGCGGCGCACTAACCATCGAAACCTCGTGAATGTCGGTATCCTGTCTGGCAGGATACCGCTCATTTCCCTTGTTCAGTTCATCGCCGTCGCCGAGCATCTGAATTTTCGGCATGCGGCCAAGGCACTTGGTATCAGCTAGTCGAGCGTCAGCGCGCGTGTGAAAGCGCTGGAGGATAACCTTGGTGTCCTGCTATTTGAGCGCCATGCGCGGGGCGTTCGGCTAACAG
>NZ_JAALGV010000033.1:0-63167 GCF_011174875.1 Acinetobacter sp. GFQ9D191M | reverse complement strand
ATAATAGTGCGTAAGTCCTAAACATTTAAAAATGTGTATTAATTCAACATTAAACCAATAGTTCTATATTTTTACTTTGATTTATTCTTAAATTATTACAATAATAAACTTAAGCATAAAAAAACTTTATAGGTGATCAAGATGAATCTCGCAGCTTTTGAAGCCTTTGTAAAAGTCATGGAAACAGGTTCGATTTCTTTGGCTGCAGATCAGCTTTTTATTACCCAACCGGCTGTGACCAAACGTATTCACAGTCTGGAAGAATATTTCGGGGTGAAATTATTTGAATCTGCGGGCCGTGGTGTTCAGGCCACTCATGCGGCACATTCCCTGCTGCCTAAGGTAAAAAACTGGCTGAACGAGCTGGGTGATATTCACTACACCCTGAGCCATGAACAGGGTCAGGTCCAAGGCAAACTGAAAATTGGCACCAGCCATCATATTGGCCTGCATCATTTACCGAGCCATCTGCGTGAATATGTACAGCAATATCCAAATGTGACGCTAGATGTACATTTTGTAGATTCTGAACAGGCGCATGAACAGGTCATTGCTGGTGATCTGGAACTGGCTTTCCTGACCTTGCCACCGCATGGTGATGAACGCCTAAAATATGTCACTATCTGGAATGATCCTCTGGTTTTTGTGGTCGCACCATTCCATCCACTGGCTCAGCAAAAAAACCTGTCTCTTGAAGATCTGGTGAATTACCCAAGCCTGCTGCCTTCTGCGCAGACCTATACTACGCAGATTACGATGGCCGAGTTTGAAAAGCAGGGCATCAAGCCGAAAACGACCATGAGCAATAACCCGCTTGAATCCATCCGGATGCTGGTTTCGATTGGTTTAGGCTGGTCAGTCTTGCCCAAAACCCTGGTCAACCATGACCTGCAAGAACTGGATCTGAATCTGGAAATGAACCGTCAGCTCGGTATGGTCTGGCATCCGGGTCGTACTCAATCGAAGGCGGCTGAAGCATTGGTTCAACTGATGCAAGGCCCGTCAATTTAAAATTAATTTTCACATTTCTCTGCTGCATCGATATCGATGCAGCATTTTGTTACCTAAATACATCGCATCAGTTGCTTCCTTTCAAGTACTTTTAAAAGTATCAAATTCATTTTCCTGAAGATGAAAAATTAAAACGTATTCAAGGAAGCACAGAATGCAGATCAAATCTTCTGATTCCAAAACTTTATTATCTTCTTCTCATGACCTGCTCGAAGAAATGGGTTTATGGAAACCGCTTAAACCAACGCTACACCCGACTCCCAACCTTGATTTTGAAGATGAACCGACAGCGCGTGCCGTATTACGTGATTATTTTCTAAATACCTTTGACACCTATGAGCAACTGTTTGACTGTCTGAAAAATGAAGAAGCCTTTTATGACAAACCGATTGCCTTACGTCATCCACTGATCTTTTATTTTGGTCATACTGCCACTTTTTTTATCAATAAGCTGTTGCTGGCTCAACTGATCCCGGAACGTTTAAATCCGCATCTGGAAAGTATCTTCGCGATTGGTGTAGATGAAATGAGCTGGGATGATCTGGATGAACAGAACTATCACTGGCCTAGCATTCAGGCGGTACGTGATTACCGGCATCAGGTGCGTGCCCTGGTCTTGAAAGTGATAGAACATGCGCCGCTACAACTTCCACTGAACTGGCACAATCCCTGGTGGACCATCATCATGGGCATTGAGCATGAACGGATTCATCTGGAAACCTCTTCAGTTTTAATTCGCCAGCATCAGTTACGTTATGTACAGAATCATCCGCAGTGGCGTGCCAATGTCATTACCGGTATTGCGCCTGAAAATAGTCTGGTAAAGGTACCGGCAGGTCAGGTCAATTTACATAAAAATTTCGAACATGCTTTTTATGGCTGGGACAATGAATACGGCCACCATCATGCCGAAATTGCAGAATTCGAAGCCTCTAAATATCTGGTATCCAATCAGGAGTTTTTAGCCTTTGTGGAAGCAGAAGGCTATCAGACAGCTGACTACTGGACTGAAGAAGGCCAGCAATGGTTGGCATTTTCTCAAGCCACACATCCTACCTTCTGGGTCAAAACAGAACTGGGTTGGTCCTTAAGATTGATGCTGGAAGAAGTTCCAATGCCTTGGGACTGGCCAGTCGAAGTGAATTATCATGAAGCCAAAGCTTTCTGTAACTGGAAATCAGCACAGACCGGAGAATCCATTCGTCTGCCCACTGAGGATGAATGGTATCGATTGTATGCAGTTTCAGGACTGGATCCAAAATTACCAAGTCCTGAGCAAGCCAATATTGAATTAAAATATGGCCCTAACTCTTTTCCGGTGGATCATTTTCAGCATGGCGATTTTTATGATGTTCAGGGCAATGTCTGGCAATGGACCGAGACCCCGATTTATCCTTTCGAAGGCTTTCAAGTCCATCCTTTCTATGATGATTTTAGTACCCCAACCTTCGATGGCCAACATCATCTGATTAAAGGCGGTTCCTGGATTTCAGCTGGTAATGAAGCCCTGCACAGTTCACGCTATGCGTTCCGGCGACATTTTTTCCAGCATGCCGGTTTTCGTTATGTTGCCGCGGAAGAGACATCACCGCAGTTTCACTCTCAATATGAAAGTGATCAGCTGATTTCCCAATATCTGGAATTCCAGTATGGAGCAGAATATTTTGCTGTTCCAAACTTTGCCCAAAGCCTGATTCAATTGGCTCGTTCTTATTTTCAAAACATTCCGTGTCATAAAGCGCTGGATATCGGGTGTGCAACCGGACGCGCCAGCTTTGAACTGGCCCAAGATTTTGATCAGGTCACCGGTCTAGATTTTTCAGCCCGTTTTATTCAGCAAGGTGTGGTGCTGGCGCAAGGAGAGACCCTGCGCTATAGCATTCCTGTTGAAGGTGAACTGGTGGAATATAAATCCTGCTCACTGGCAGAACTTGGACTTGAACAGGTTGCCAATAAGGTCGAGTTTTATCAGGGCGATGCCTGCAACCTGAAACCGCAGCTTAAAGATTATGATTTTATTCTGGCAGCTAACCTGATTGATCGTCTGCATCATCCTAAAGCTTTTCTAAGTGAGATTCATAATCGCCTGAATATAGGCGGCATTTTGATGCTGGCCTCACCTTATACCTGGCTGGAAGAACATACAGCACGCAGTGAATGGATCGGCGGATTTAAGCAGGCGGGAGAAAACCTGAGTACCTTAGAGGGCATCAAAGCTTTGCTAAGTCCACATTTTGAAATGCTGGACGAACCTGTGGATGTGCCTTTTGTGATCCGAGAAACAGCGCGTAAATATCAACATACCCTGTCCCAAATAACTTTATGGAAAAGGGTACGATAATTCCAAAATGAAAAAGCCAATCAGTTGATTGGCTTTTTGTTCGCTATTCCATCCCACTGGTAGCATCTTCATGCAGAGATTCATTAAGCTGATCCACCACAATGGCCCATTCTCCATCTGAAGCAATTTTTTCAGCCAGGAACTGGCGCTGTGCATCTGACCAATACGGCGCCTCCATCAGGTTTACATCTTTGGGTAATTGATGCTCATGAATAAATTGGGCAATCCCTTCTGCACTCGAATCCAGACCTAACTGTGCAAATAGATGAGTCATACGTGGTCTAACTTGGGTCATTTTCATTACCTCAGCGCTTGCTATCGTTATTGTCGACTTGCTTTATTTATTCTGAGCATAGCATGTTTATTCAGCAACGGGCATGTCAAAAAGTACCCTATTCTGCTTATAAAAAAGCACAACCGAAGTTGTGCCTGATTAAATCAAAAGAATTGCTTAAATCGACCAGTCCTGAATTTCCCAGCCCTGTTCTTTGGCCAATGCTTCCAGACGATCATCCGGATTCACAGCAATGGCATGATCGGCATATTCCAGCAGAAAACGGTCATTGATTGAATCTGAATAGGCCCAAGACTCGGTCACGTCACGACCTGCCAGCCATTGTTCCAGACGGGTCAGTTTACCTTGTTGATAGCAGGCAATATTGGTCACCTTACCGGTATATTTACCATCAACGACTTCAGCATTGGTGGCAATAATTTCAGTAATCCCAAACTCACGGAAAATCGGTGCAGTAATAAAGTCCGAAGTTGCAGTAATGCCTACAATTTCATGCCCTGCATCTTTATGGCGCTGAATCGCTTTAAAACCTTCCAGACGCATCTGGGGGCGAATGACTTTTTGCATGAACAGTTGATGTAATTCGGTCAGATAATCATGGTCATGTTGGGTCAAAAACTGGAACACAAATTCATTATAGGCATAGGGATCCAGTTGACCCTTTTTATAGTCCTCATAGAACTTGTCATTCATGGCGCGGTGATGAACGGGATCCACCAGGCCTTCATTGACCAGGAATTCCCCCCAGGAATGATCCGAATCGGTGTTTAACAGGGTGTGATCGAGATCAAATAGCGCCAATTTCATGAAAATACTCGTAAAAACTGAAATTTAAGAAAAAAATTGTAAATCTATCTCCGCTAGTCGATAGAAATTCGTTAAGATCATAGCAATTTTAACATTTTTAAACTTTGCTTTTTTTCGAGTTGGATAAAGAAATAATATTCCCCGAAAGCAAAGGCATAAATTAAACAATTTTAGGTAGCCAAATGATCGACTCAGAAGGTTTCCGACCGAATGTCGGGATCATTTTGGCAAACGATGCTGGACAGGTTTTATGGGCAAAACGCATTGGTCATAATGCATGGCAATTTCCACAAGGAGGTATCCAATATGGAGAAACCCCTGAGCAGGCACTTTATCGTGAGCTGAGAGAAGAAGTTGGCTTACTGCCTGAACACGTCCAGATTATCGCGCAGACCAAAGGATGGTTGCGTTATCGTTTGCCGTATCGATACATTCGCACGGATTCAGATCCGGTATGTATCGGTCAAAAACAGAAGTGGTTTTTACTCAAACTGACGGCGCCCGTACAGAACATTCAACTTGATCTGTCCGATCCGCCCGAATTTGATCAATGGCAATGGGTCAGTTACTGGTATCCATTAGGCCAAGTGGTGAATTTTAAACGCGATGTTTATCGCAAGGCCATGATTGAACTCTGTCAGCAATTACCACAACAAAAACCTTAAAAAAATCGCGTGCATGTGCAGATTTTTTGCTCGGCTATTGTTATAAATAAACTAAATTACCGGACTTCTAAAAAAATACGGAGCAGCTCCCATGTCGAATATGCAACTGGATACCCTGAGACGCATTGTCCAAGAGATTAATGCGTCTACCAGTTTGCATGAATCACTCGATATTATGGTCAATCAGGTCGCTGAGGCCATGCATGTGGATGTCTGCTCCATTTATCTGCTCGATGAACGCAACCAGCGCTATCTGTTGATGGCATCTAAAGGCCTGAAGCCTGAAGCTGTCGGTCATGTGTCTCTACATACCGGTGAAGGTCTGGTTGGTCTGGTGGGTCAGCGTGAGGAAATCGTTAACCTCGACAATGCCCCTAAGCATGATCGTTTCCTATATTTACCGGAAACGGGCGAAGAAATTTATAATTCCTTTCTGGGCGTTCCGGTCATGTACCGCCGTAAGGTCATGGGCGTACTGGTGGTCCAAAATAAAGAATCCCAGGATTTTAGTGAAGCGGCTGAATCATTCCTGGTTACGCTATGTGCCCAGCTTTCGGGCGTAATCGCTCACGCTCACGCAGTCGGTAATATTGATGTATTCCGCAAGCCAAATAATTTACCAGCATATAAAACCTTCCAGGGCGTATCGGGTTCTGGCGGTATTGCACTCGGCCGTGCCATTGTGCTTTATCCACCTGCAGATCTGGGCGCTGTTCCGGATCGTGAAGCAGATGATATTAGCGAAGAACTGGCTTTGCTAGATAATGCCTTAAATTCGGTGCGTGAAGAAATTCAGTTCCTGGATGACAAGATGCAGGATGCGCTGATGGCCGAAGAACGTGCTTTGTTCAGCGTGTTCTTGCGTATGCTGGATGAAAATGCCCTGCCATCGGAAATTAAAGCACTGATTCGTGATGGCCACTGGGCGCAAGGTGCGGTTCGGATCGTAATTGATAACCATGTGGCGCAGTTTGCCCAGATGGAAGATGATTACCTGCGTGAACGTGTCGCTGATCTGAAAGATCTGGGTCGCCGTATTCTGGCCAAATTACAGGAAGCCGATGAAAGCCATCGCGAACTGACCGATGAAAGCATCCTGATTGGTGAAGAAATTTCAACGGCTGCACTGGTGGAACTGCCTGTTGATAAGATTGCCGCGATTGTCACCACTGAAGGTGCCATGAATTCGCACATGGTGATTGTGGCACGCGCACTCGGTATTCCGACTGTCGTGGGTGTGACTGAACTGCCAATCAATACCCTGGATGACGTCGAGATGATTGTCGATGCGCATCAGGGCCGTATCTTTATCAATCCACCACGTCGTCTGCGTACCCGCTATAAAGAAATTCAGAAAGAAGAAGAGCAGATTGCCAAAGATCTACGTCAATACGAGACCAAAGATGCAATTACGCCAGATGGTACCGCTGTACGTCTGTTCGTAAATACTGGCCTGATGATTGACGTGGTTCGTGGTGTACAACGCGGTGCCAAAGGTGTTGGCCTATACCGCTCTGAAATCCCGTTCATGCTACGTGACCGCTTCCCGGGCGAAGAGGAACAGCGGGCCATTTACCGGCAGCAACTGAGTCACTTTGCCAATAAACCGGTAGTCATGCGAACGCTGGATATTGGTGCAGATAAAGACCTGCCATATTTCTCGATTGAGGAAGAAAATTCAGCATTGGGCTGGCGCGGTATCCGCTTTACCCTGGATCATCCTGAAATCTTCTCTTCTCAGATTCGCGCCATGCTAAAAGCCAGTATCGGTCTGAACAATCTGCATATCCTGTTGCCGATGGTGACCAGTGTCAGTGAAGTTGAAGAAGCACTGTATCTGTTAGAGCGTGATCATTATGCCGTTCAGGAAGAAGAGCAGGTCAAAATTACCAAACCGCAAATCGGAATTATGGTCGAAGTACCAAGCGTACTGCATCAGATTGATGAATTTTCTGAACTGGTCGATTTCTTCTCGGTCGGTTCTAACGATTTGACCCAATATTTACTTGCTGTAGACCGGAATAATCCACGTGTGGCCAATGTCTATTCACACTTACATCCAGCGATCCTGCGTGCCCTGACCCGTCTGGTAGAGGATTGTCACCGTAATAACAAACCGATCAGTATCTGTGGTGAAATGGCCGGTGATCCTCTATCGGCCGTACTATTAATGGCCATGGGATTCAATACCCTGTCCATGAGTTCTAGCAATATTTTGAGAGTCCGAAAAACGATTTGTCATGTACCGATGCCTGATGCACAGGAATTACTCAAACATGTACTAAAACTGGACAATCCACTCATGGTAAAAAGCTGGATGGAGCATTATTTTAGAACACATGGTTTAGGAGATATGGTGAAATCCACCACCCGTATGGTCAGCGCTTAAGGAGGAACTTTTCCAGGTTCCTCTGCATCTGTCGAGGTACTTATGGAATTTGTGCTTATCCTGCTTATGCTGGCTGCAGCGTTTTATTTTATTATTGTTGCACCGGCCTTACGTTCGCAAAAATCCAGATATACATCTTCTCGTGGTCGTAATAACACAAGTACCAGTCATCAGTATATCCGTGAAACTGAACGTCCTAAAGCCTGTCCCTTATGGGGAATTGAAATTTCTCGTACCCAGCAACGGCGTTTAGGCAAGAATGATCCATCGGTCATTGCCGCAAAACTGTATCGGCAACAGCTAGGAAAATTTGCCAGTTTTCAGCAAACCCGGCCTATGGCTGATGCTGATCCAAATAGATCTTCGAGTTCTGCGACCCTGCCCCGTTTTTTTCAAAATATGTTTCCCGAAGAAGCTTCTTCAACCACCCGGCGGACTTCACCGCATTCTTCGAAAAGAAATTCATCTTTTCACTATACCCTCCAGAATCCCTTAAAGTCAGCTCCTGTCCAAAGCAGATCCACTTCTTCCTGGCCGCCCTAAGCCGCCCATAAAAAAGGGCGATCATCTTGTTGATATCGCCCTTGTTTGTGCTTGGTATAACCACGTTTTGCATTTTTCTTCCGGTCTACAAAAACCTGGCTTTTATTGACTTCATGCATATGTTTGGCCACGAAGTTTGGCATGACTGCCTCTACAGCTTTTTTCTTTGCCATCTTGCTCTCTGTTTAATTTGGACTAAGGAAATGATCCGCTCGGGATGTGAAATGATTATAAGGGCGACTGGCCAATTTTCAAGCAGATCAGGACTTAAATATTTTCCAGAAAATAGATAATTTGGTAGATATTCTTGCTGTAAAAATCAGAAAATTGTGAGCAAGAGAATGCTGATTTAACTACCTGTTTAATCCTTGAATTTTAATCCTTAAATCTTTCTATTTAAAAAATATTTATAAAATTAATAACTTAATAAATATTTAATAAAACCTAATGAAATCTAAAAGAGATATTGAAGCATTTTTCTGACTTAGAGAAGACATCTTAAATTCTGATTTTCTTACTTAATCATTTTAAACTGAGTAAAAAATTTGCATATTTTAACATTGTCACATTTCTAGAAATATCTTATGTTCAAATTAGATTATTTATTTTCAATGACTTAATTTTTATTCATTTAGGCAGTATTTTCTGAAGTTACAGAAAAACCAAACTTATTGCCAAAACACCCAATTCAACAACTCACTTAATTAAAAATCTGTTGGAAATAAAGCCCCTAATGTTATTCCTGCGCTTATAGATGATTTTTTTGAATGCTGGAATAACGAATAAAATTCTCAACGCTTGGAGAGAAATATGAGCCAAGATATGAAAAAGTGCCCTGTCACCCATCTGACTACTGAAGCTGGCGCACCTGTAGTCGACAACCAGAACAGTATGACGGCAGGTAGCCGTGGCCCATTGCTGGCCCAAGATTTATGGCTGAATGAAAAACTGGCTAACTTTGTTCGTGAAGTGATTCCTGAGCGCCGTATGCACGCAAAAGGTTCAGGTGCATTTGGTACCTTTACCGTAACCAATGACATTACCGAATATACCCGTGCAAAAATTTTCTCGGAAGTCGGTAAAAAAACTGAACTCTTTGCCCGTTTTTCGACCGTCGCTGGTGAACGCGGTGCAGCTGATGCAGAACGTGACATTCGTGGTTTTGCCCTGAAATTCTATACCGAAGAAGGGAACTGGGACCTAGTCGGTAACAATACACCGGTATTCTTCCTGCGTGATCCACGTAAATTTCCTGACTTAAACAAAGCAGTAAAACGTGATCCGAAAACCAATAAACGTAGCGCCACCAATAACTGGGATTTCTGGACTTTATTGCCGGAAGCACTACATCAAGTTACCATCGTAATGTCCGATCGTGGGATTCCGGCTGGTTACCGTCATATGCACGGTTTCGGCAGTCATACCTACAGTTTTATCAATGCCCAAAATGAACGCTTTTGGGTAAAATTCCATATGCGTACCCAGCAAGGTATCAAGAATCTGACTGATGCTGAGGCAGCAGAGTTGATTGCTAAAGACCGTGAAAGCAGTCAAACCGACCTGTTTGATGCGATTGAACGTGGCGATTATCCGAAATGGAAAATGTACGTTCAGATCATGCCTGAAACAGATGCCGAGAAAGTGCCTTATCATCCGTTTGACCTGACCAAAGTCTGGCCGAAAGGTGATTATCCACTAATTGAAGTAGGTGAATTCGAACTCAACCGTAATCCGGAAAACTATTTCCAGGACGTAGAACAAGCCGCTTTTGCGCCAAGCAATCTGGTACCAGGTATCAGCTATTCACCGGATCGCATGCTACAGGCACGTTTGGTCAATTATGCTGATGCAGCGCGTTACCGTGTAGGTGTGAATCATGCCCAGATTCCGGTCAATGCCGCACGTTGCCCGGTACATTCAAATCACCGTGATGGTTTGGGCCGTATGGATGGCAACTATGGTTCATTGCCGCATTATGAGCCGAACAGTTTCAGCCAGTGGCAGGAACAGCCAGAATTCAGAGAGCCCCCTCTCAAAATCACGGGTGATGCAGATTTCTGGGATTATCGCAAAGATGATAATGACTACTTCAGCCAGCCACGTGCCCTGTTCAACCTGATGAATGATGAGCAGAAACAGGCTCTATTTAATAATACCGCAGCCGCAATGGGTGATGCGCTTGATTTCATCAAGTACCGTCATATCCGTAACTGTTATGCCTGTGATCCCGCCTATGGTGAAGGTATTGCTCAAGCTCTTGGGATGAGCGTAGCTGATGCCCAGATGGCTCGAGCAACTGATCCAGCTAAAGGCCTACCAAGCTTTCTCTAAGTTTTTTAGCTTGAACTGAGCGAATAAAAAACCACCCGAGGGTGGTTTTTTTATTGGTGTTAAATTAAAGCATTAGGAATATGAATTGCAGTTCATTTCAGGTCATGTGTTTGACGGTCACGGATTTCAAAAAGGTTCTTCTACCGGTACCCAGATCTTTTTCATATCCATCAGATTCACGAAGAAATCATTGCTCAACATACCCACCCGATCAGTCAGTATGCCATGCTTGTTTCCACCACGATTGGCACCTGTACCCTTCAGCATAGGATTTAATCCTATACAAATGAGAGCTACTCTATATGCTAGCTAACGACTCAATCGTTATACAGGAGTGATCTTAAGCCCTTAGACAATAATCCGTTTGCCTTCACGAATACAGTAAAACGGGTTAATCAGCTTGGATGAATGCTGAATAATATGCTGCAGTTCATTTTCAGGCTGGTCACGTGCTTCATCAGTGAGCTGGAAGGTCCGATAATGAATGGCCATAGAACAACGTGCCATTAAGTCCTGATGGGCATGAAAAGCATCTTCCGGATTCATATGAATATTGCGCATCAGTTCACGCGGTTCATAGGCACCGATCGGCAACAGCGCAATTCGTGGTGGCCCCAAGCGTTTGCGAATTTCCTTGAAATGCGGCGCATAGCCGCTATCCCCGGCAAAATAGCAATGATCCTTACCATTCAATAAGGAAAAACCGCCCCATAATGCACAGTTCTGATCGCGCATTCCACGTCCTGAAGCATGCTGTGCTGGCGAGTAGACAATCTGGATATCTTCAAAAAATGCATTTTCCCACCAGTCCATTTCAATGACATTATAGTCTTTAGGCAGGTACCAGCCATTGCCAAGGCCAGTATAGATCGGCATTTGATAGGTTTGATGCAGCCAGGCCAAGGTCGCCAGATCCATATGATCATAATGGTTATGGCTAAGCAATACGGCATCAATATGCGGCAGCTCATCCAGGGCAATGCCAGCAGGAATGACGCGCTGTGGCCCTCGGGATGCAGAAGGACTGGCATATTCACACCAGACCGGATCAGTCAGAAAATTATACGGCCCGATCTGGATCAGAGCGGTGGCATGCCCAATAAACCAGATTTGCCAGTCATCTAAAGTGGCTTCCGGCCGATTTTGTGGCAAGGCACGCGGACGTGAAAAAAACTCGGCACGTTCCTGTTCCAGATTTACTTCCCAAGTTCTGGATTTTCTAGTGAATAACCATTTATACAAGTCAAAGCGACTCTGCTCGAGCGAATGATGCTCCAGATTCTTAAACCGCTCACCATCAAAATGATCGGAATGTAGATAATCAAATACCGGCTTGGACCAGAGATGTTTCCAACTGGACTCAGTCTCAAGCTGAAATTTTTTAGTCTTGAAAAGATCTTGCATAAATATCCACTATTTATTATTTGTTATATGCAAGACAGCATCCACCTGGAATTTTCAAACGGAGCATCTCTTTAAATCGCATACAAACTTATATACTTCGGTATTTCAGCATAGTATGAAATACGTGCCTAAGATTCATTTATGTTTTTGTTATTTTTAGCAAAACATCGAGCCCATGGAAAGACTAAAACCGATGAAAAGCTTCTAAAAAAATGAATACTCGAGATCAAGTTTGTGTCCATTCTTCTTTCTAAAAAGACAGGAGAATGATCGATATTCATCCGATAATTCTCACTCCGTACCTGACTGTACATGATTTCATGACCTAAATTTTTATCCCGTATTCATGTAATCACGCTTGATGCCCTTCTGACTATCCGACGAAAGTTATCTACTGAAATCTTCACTTCCTTAAATACGACCTTGAGTCCGTTCCAGCCATACGGCTTTGGTTTGAGGTTTCACAAACAGAGTAATAATTTCAGGGTGTAGCTGTTTAATCTGCGCTTCAATCCGGTTGACGCAAGCTTCGATTTCATCAGAAGTCAGATCGTCTTTGAATTCCAGACTTAAGGAGGCAATCACCTGATGCGCGCCCATTTGCTCAGTCAGCACCCCATTGGCGCTATAGACCGCAGTATCCTGCTGGGCAATGTTAAGTACATTTTCACGCAGTCTAGGATCGGCAGTTTCACCAAGTAACAGCCCTTTTGTTTCACGCGCCAACAGCCAGGCCGATACAGCCAGTACCAAACCAATCAGAATTGAGGCCGCTCCATCTAGCTCAGGGATATTTAGCTGATGTGCGAGAAAAATACCTACCAGCGCAATAAAAAGTCCGATCAATGCAGCCGTATCTTCAAATAACACAGTAAAAGTCGTTGGGTCTTTACTGCGTCTAAAAGCTTCAAAATATCCCATTTTGCCTTTGTGTTTGCGAAAGGCTTTTAAAGCCACGAACCAAGAAGTTCCTTCACATAAAATCGCAATACCGAGCACAATATAGTTAATCATCGGGTCTCGCATTTCTTCAGGGTGGATAATGTGCTGGATACCCTGATAGATTGATACAATGGCGCCCAAAGCAAAGACCATTAAGGCGACAATAAAGGCCCAGAAATATAGCTCACGACCATAGCCAAAGGGATGCAATGCATCGGGGCGTTTTTGAGATTTTTTCATACCGTGCAGCAGCAGAATTTCATTCAGGGTATCCACTACCGAATGAATAGCTTCACTCAACATGGCAGAACTATTGGTAATATAGGCTGCGACAAATTTAACCAGCGCAATAGCCAGGTTGCCAAATAACGCTGCATAGACCACAATTTTATTAGATTCAGATGACATTCAAAGTTGTCCTAGTCTTTCCTCAAACAGATGGATCTATTTGATTTTTCATTTTATCTCTTTGCATCTTAATAAACTGCTGCGATAAATTGTTTATTGTTTTGTTGTTCTCATTTTTAATCGGAATCTTCATGCCTGTAATTGTCCATACTTCTGCCGATCGGCATCCTCAGCTCCTAGAATTGTGGGAACAATCCGTCCGTGCTACGCATCATTTCCTAAATGACGCGCAGATCCTAAAGATCCGTCAGCAGATTATTGATCATAATTATTTCACCCACGTGCAATTGTTCCATGTGGAACATCAGCAGCAGATTCTGGGTTTTATGGGCATTGCAGGCAACAAACTGGAAATGCTGTTTGTCTCTCCTGCGGCATTTAGAAAAGGCATAGGCAGCCAGTTATTACAACATGCGCTTGCTCTAGGTGTGACTGAAGTCGATGTGAATGAGCAGAATCCTGATGCGACTGCTTTCTATTTAAAACATGGTTTCGAGATGATCAGCCGTTCAGAAACCGATGCTGAAGGTAATCCCTACCCAATTCTGCATCTAAAACTGCAAAAATAAAAAAGGAAGCCAAAGCTTCCTTTTAGGTCTGAATTTAACTTGAACAATCTATTTTAAGATTTAGAAAAATACTGCTCGCGCCATTCTTTCCAGAAGTACATCACGATCCCGAACATCACCACGGCAATTCCGGCAAAGGCATGACTGCTGATCACTTCGTTATTCAGGGTTGCACCGAGAATCAGGGCAATAATTGGCGTCATTACATTACTGAGGGATACGGTGGATGCGGCTAAACGGCGAATCAGCCAGAAGTAACACAGCATCGCCACAATCGAAGACAGGATCATGGTAAAACCAAAGCCAAACAGTGCCTGCATACTTGGCATTTGCGTTGGGAAAGATTGCCAGATAAATGGAATAATCAGTAATGATCCCAATGAGGAAACAATCAAAGAACCGGTGGCTTGCGACATTGGTTTTAAAGGAGCATTGATCTGTTTTACCCAGAAAATCGAGCTGATATAAGACACCATACTAATCAGCATCAGTACCACACCCCACGGATTCACTTTACTATCTGCTGACTCCGCAAAGACAAAACTTAAACCACCGACGGCAACTGCCATACCGAGCCATTGCAGCCAGATCAGACGGTTGGTTTTCAGGATGACATGCCCGATCAGACCAGCAACCAGTGGTGAGAAGCCGAAAATCAATGCCATTAAGCCAGAGGTCAAATAATTCGCAGCCAGGTAGATAAATAACTGCGCACCAATGAGGTTCAGACTACCTGCTACATAGCTCATCATGGAGGTTCGATCAAATGGCAATGGATTACGCATCGCTGCCAAGATCACCAAAGCCAGCACAGAAGCACCGAAATAACGAATGATCAGCACCCACATCGGATGAACTTCTGCAACGCTCCAGACAATCGCCAGTGGCGTCGCTGCCCAGATCAGCACCAGCAAGGCATAAATACTTGCCGTCACTAGCATGGGAGATGAATTTGAATTCATAAAGGACTCAATTAAATTTTAATCAGAAAGAATTGAACTAACTTCTCGTTCAAATCCACAATCGACAATACTGATGGTGGCAGGGATGCCGCCACTAAACTGGGATATAGGGATATATCCTCATTTTAGCAAAAGATTTTTATTACTTTTCATCTTTGAAAAGTAAGCCAAACCTACACAAAGCCATTTCAAATCACAATAGAATGTGAGGTCATGACAGCACAATCTGACAGACATAAAAAAGCAGACCCAAGTTGCCCAAGGTCTGCCCTTTTGTAAACTTATCAATAAAACAAAGTTATTTCACAAGTTTACGAAGATCCTGGCTGAGATCTAAATATTTGTCTGCTTCAAACGCTGCATTCTTGCTGATCAGCTTTTTCAGGTGACGCATTTCTTTTGCCGCATTTACAGTAATACCGCCAACAATAACGCCATCAGTCACACCAAACATCACGAATGATGATTCAGCGCGAAGCTCTGGATTGATTTCACCGCGAACTTGCCATTCAGCAGCAGCCATGTCACCCACGAACTGGTAGTTGATGTCCAACTGATCTGTCCAGAACCATGCTGGATTTGGAGTCGGATGCTCAACGCCCATCACATGGCGCGCAAAGATGCCTGCTTGAAGGTTGGCATTTTCCCAAGTTTCGACACGACGGTGGTTACCGCAATTACGAAGTTGAGTTGCCACATCACCTGCTGCATAGATGTCTGCATTTGAAGTCTGGCAGTTTTCATTTACTTTAATCGCGAAATCAACATCCAGGCCAGCTTCTACAGCCAATTGTGCATTTGGCACGATACCAATACCATAAACTACAGCATCAGCGCGAAGTTCTTCACCACCCTCAAGGGTAATCACCACTTCTTCACCATCCAGTTTGCAATCTGCAATCTTAGTTTCCAGACGAACGTCGATCCCTGCCAAACGTTGTTGTTCAAGCAGGAATTCGCTCAGAATACGTGGCGAACAGCGACCCATCACCATAGGACCCATTTCGATCACAGTCACCTGACATTCTTTGAAACGTGCAGAAGAAGCCAGTTCCAGACCGATCACACCACCGCCGATCAAGACAATATGACGGCCTGATTGCAACACAGGTACTAAAGCTTGTGAATCTTCAAGGTTACGCAAGGTATAAACGTGTTTACCCAGCGCATCGAAGTTCGGCAGACGACGAGCTGCGCCGCCTGTAGCAAGCAACAGTTTGTCATAAGCAACAACGTCACCATTTTGAAGTTCAACCGTTTTCGCTTCAGCGTTGATTTTTGCCACGCCATTGCCACGAATGGTTTCTACACCAAGTTCCGCCAGTTTTTCTTCTGACAGAATCTCAATCTTGGTTTCTTCAGGTTTTAGAATCACGTCTTTAGACAGTGGTGGACGCTCATAAGGAAGATGCGTTTCATCACCGATCAGAATGATTTTACCTTCGTATTTATTGCCACGAAGTTCTAAAATCGCGCTTGCACCTGCCTGGCCAGCACCTACAATTACGATGGTTTCGATGTTGCTCATGTCTTTAACCTTTTAACTCTGCAGATACGATGCCGAAGCCCGCAATCCATTCACTGATTTCTTCATAACAGTGCGTTGTCATTTCGTACTCGCCCATTTCGCTTAAAGCAGCAAATGCCGCCATCCACGAACGGACTTCCTGACCACCACGGCCACCATCACGGCGGATTTCAGCTTCAGTCATGGCTTCTAGTGCAGCGAAGTCGGCATTCTTGAATTTTTCAAGCAATGCGATATCCCATTCAGCATTCAGAGGAACTGCAACAGAGGTATCGCCCGCTGCCAGTTTCTGGCCCACTGCAATAATTTTTGACTGACGCGCGTTACGTGCTTCAGGTGTCGGGTTACGACCTGCAATCAGGAACTCTTCCACTTCTGGTGGTACAGAACCCATTTGCGGAGTCGGTGGATCATGTGACAGGCCACCTGTACCTAGGACAAGTACACGCTCATTTTCAAGGTTCAGAGATTTGATGAACTGACCTACAGCACGGCCTAAAGCGATGGTACGCTTCGTAGTTGGCATCGGTGCTGCAGCGCCATTAATGAAAATTGGAATCGTTGGATAACGATCAAGTTTGCCGTCGCACAGGAAGTGCAATGGCTGAGTCACACCATGGTCAGCTTGCATACGGTAAGAATACGCAACGTCCACGCCCTCATCGAGTACACGACGCACTAAGCCCAGTGCTTTGTCTTCTGGTACATCAATGTGTGCATTGTCTTTACCATAGTCCCAGTCACCTGCAGCAGTCGCGCGAATGCCCACACAGAAGCTTGGCATCAGGTCATAGAAGAAACCATTGAAATGGTCAGGACCAAAGGTAATGATCAGGGTTGGGTCGTAAGCTTTTACTTCAGCAGACAGTTTTTCAAACGCTTCACGAACAGCCTGTTCTTTGCGTTTTTCCTGCGGTGAAGCAAATTCCATTAAAGGACTGTGCGATGCACAAATAAGTTTAACGGCCATGAGAGACTCCTTAAAAGGAAGGCAGCCTTAGAACAGGCTGCCGAAAAGTCCATTTCAGACTAGATTTTTATTCGTCAAAGAAACCGGCACGTGGCTGACGTAGACCACGAATACCCAGACCGCATTCTGCATTGATCAGAACACCAGTCAAAGGACGGTTATTTTGACGAGATGCCAAGAGCACATATGAACCAGTCATATCTTCCGGCTCAGGTAAGAAATTCAGTGGCATGCCACGGGCGATTTTCTCAGGATCACGTGCATCGAGCAGGCCAAGATTTTCCTGACCCAAAGATGCAGCACCTTTGATATTCACATTCATACCTGATGGCGCAACGGCATTGACTCGGACTTTAGGTGCAAGTTCATAAGCCAGTTCTTTCATAATGCCTACACCGGCATGTTTTGATGCAGTGTAAACCGGACCGCCACCTGCAGAATAAAGTGCAGAATTTGACAGTGTGAAAATGATCGAACCTTCAGATTTCACGAGCTCATCAAGTGCAGCTTTGGCACCCAAGATCAGAGATTTGGTATTAATCCCCATAATCTCATCAAAGGCTTTTTCCAGCTGCTCACCTGAAGTATTGACGATATCGGCATAGTGATCCCAGATACCGGCATTACCCACGAAACAGTCGAGTTTACCGTAACGCTCTACAGTCGCTTTAACAGCGCGGACGTTGTCTTCATAGCTGGCCACATCACCTGCGATTGCCAGCACGCGATCACCAAAATGTGCATTCAGTGCATCGACTTTAGACTGTGAACGTTGAAGAACGGCCACTTGTGCACCCTCTTCCAGGAAACGTTCTACCAGTGCCCAACCGAGACCTGAACCACCACCAGTGATCAGTGCAACTTCGCCTTGTAGCCAACCCATGATTACTCTCCTGCCATCTCTACGTATAACGCACCATCTTCAAGTACAACTGGGAATGTTTGAATTGGGTCAGTTGCTGGTAAGCAAAGTGCCTGACCTGTTTTCAAACAGAAGCGAGCTGCGTGAAGTGGACATTCCACTGTACCATCGTCTTCAAGGTAGCCTTCAGACATAGAAGCATTACCGTGTGAACAGCGGTCGTTCATTGCGAAGAATTCGCCACCGTTGTTGAATACTGCAAGCGCTTCGATACCGTTTACGCCACAATCCACTTTTAACGCTTCGCCTTCATCTAATTCGTCAACTTGGCAAACAAAAATCTTATTCATTAGAAGAACACACTCAGGTTATGTGAGTTATAGGTAACTTGGTCAAGCGTGATCTTACGGTTGAAGATCTGGAAGCCCAGGCCGCCTTCAACTTTGCGGATCTTGTCATGACGTTTACCACAGTAAATCGTAACGTCTTTCTCTTTCTGAGTACGGTACAGTAGGTATGTCACGTATACATCGTATTCGCCTTCAACTTCAGTCGGCTCAACAATCACGTTGCTCACCATGTGAGTGGTACGTGATGGAGGCTCTTCAGCCCAAGCCATACCAGTTTCCAGACGTGCAACACGACGTTCCAGAAGATCTTTCGTATCGTTGAATACCCAGGTAGTAGGTGGTTCAACTGAACGACGACGGTCACGCGTTTGAGCGTTTGGTGTAGTACGTAGCGTGTAAGAAATATCTTCAGCTAGCGTGTCTAACCATTCGCGGAATTTCCAGTCATCAAGAAGCTTGGCTTCTTGATACAGGAACTGACTAATTTGGTGATGAAGTTCTAAACTGATTTGACTCATTTCATAAGCTCCTTCTCATATTCGTCAGCCGCAGCTTCAACGTCTTCCCATTTTTCATGAATCAATAAATCTGCCCAACGGCGGTACATACCACGTGCTGCAGTTTCAGAGAAAATATAGTTAGTGATACCCGGGATACCATCTTCACGTACTTTCTCGTTACCTTTACCCATTTCCATAATGAGTTTGTTTTGACGCGCTTTGTAACCACGTAAAACTTTTTGGATTTCGATCCAGTTTTCAGAGTCATCTTGCTCCAGGAAGCCTGCAGGACCGAAGGCACGAGTTGCAGAACGTTCAAATGCTGCTTGTACATCTTCTGGTGCGTCCGCATCACAGATACAGAATGCCCAAACTTCAGTTTTGTTAGGACCACGTGGGTGCCATACACGAAGAGTCGCAGTACCGTTCAACCAAGACAGCGTTGGGAACATGGTGTTGTGACCTGCAAGACGCAGCGCACGAGTTTCACCTAGGCGTTCTTTCACTTCTTCGTAAGTTTCACGGAAGTAATTTGCAACTTCACCGTCAACCCATACGTTTGCGTCTGGTTTCTCTGTGAAGAAGAAGCCTGAACCGTGACCGCGTGAACCGTATTGGATCGCGTCTTTCGCAGTTTCCCAAACTGGACGAGCAGTTTGTGCAGCACCTAATTTCTTAGAAGATTCGTCGTCTGGTTTCGCACCAAGCACCTGAATTGCAGATGCGTGAGAGAACAACGCGTGATATTGGTCAGATGCGAACTGTTCAGCTGCAAATTTCCAGTTACACTCGATTTCCCATTTGTGTACACCACCCACAATCACAGTACCGCCTTCACGACGATCTACAACGCCGTCCAGGTACCAAGCGATATCGCCCATGTATTCTTCTAGATCTGGAGTCGTTTCATCCCAGCATCCGAAAATCAGGCCTTTGTATGATTTAACACGGTTAACTTCTACCAGACCCCATTGTTCTTTACATGCACCATGTGGGTAAGCACGATCTTCAAGCGGGATGTCTTTTAGAGAACCATCAATACCGTATGACCAGCCGTGGTATGGGCAAGTGAACGCACGTGTGTTACCACAGTCTGCGAAGCTTACGCGCATAGAACGGTGACGGCATTGGTTTAAGAATGCTTTGATTGAGCCATCTTTTTGGCGTGCCACGATGATTGGATCTTCACCCATGTAGGTATTGAAGAAATCGCCAGCCTTAGGAATTTGGCTTTCATGGCAAAGGAATAACCATGTACGACCGAAGACACGTTCAAGTTCTAATTCGTAAATGTCAGGATCTGTATAGATAGATGGCGTGATACGTCCATTTTGTGCATCGACTAAAGCGTCGATTTCGCGCACATCAATTTTTCCACTCATGAAAAGCTCTCCTGTGACCAGTTATGGCACAAAGTAATAGACTCAACTTTTCAACGATGATGAATTTTAGGGCGGTTTTGGGGAAATATTTTTTTTGTTTCAATTAATAGTTTTAAGCAATTATTCTAGGCGTGTATTTTTATATTAAAACACTAATCAATCCCTCCAAAGCATTTACTTTCTAAATGACAAAATAATCTTCACGACATAGTTGTTTATAGATTATACTCTTCTGAAATTATAGTAAGACATTTTTTGGATTACTCGACGGGCTGATGATATGGAATTACGACACCTCCGCTACTTCATTACTGTGGCTGAAGAACTCAACTTCAGTAAGGCAGCACTCAAACTTTACACGGCTCAGCCATCACTTAGTCAGCAAATCAAAGATTTGGAAGAAGATGTCGGTGTCAAACTGCTACACCGTACCAAGCGTAAAGTCGAACTGACCGAAGAAGGTGCTGTATTCCTAGAACAGGCCCGCCTGACGCTGGCACAAGCTGATAAGGCGATTGCCATGGCCCGTCAGGTCTCACAGGCCAAGCAGCAGATGCTACGCATCGGTTTCGTCCCTGTCGCGGAAATGAAAATCTTCCCGTATATCCTGCCGAATCTGCGCGTGCAAAACCCTGATTTAAAAATTGAATTGCTCAGTCTGAACAATAATGAGCAAATGCGATTATTGAAGAAAGGCGAACTGGATCTGACCTTTACCCGTCACAATTTCCATAGTGATGAAATTGAAAGCCAGTTTGTGATTCGTGAGCCATTGATCTTCATTTTGCCGAAGGATCATCCTTTAGCGAAATACGACCGTATTCCAGTTAAATTACTGAATGGTATAGATTTTATTATTCCATCTGCAGAACAGTCACAGACCCTGCACAATACGATTATGGAATTTGCCAAGACCAATGGCATTGAGCTTAATATTGTGCAAAAGGCGGATAATATCCTGTTCAATATCAACTCGATTGGAATGGGCTTGGGCTGTGCCATCCTGCCAGGCTATATCGCACCATTGACCATGAACAATACTATAATCCGCCCGCTGGATGTAGAATTTCCCTTTTTAGATCTGTATGTTAGCTATCGTAAAGATAGTAATTCAGTCGCAGTGAAGAAGTTCCTGGAACTCCTGACTCGCGTATTCTACCTAGACATTAACCGCGACGAACCACATTAATTTTCTATTTTTATAGCAGCACACGTAATTTCCTCTGAGAATACGTGTGCTTTTTTGTTTTTATTTTTTCTGATCAAAATTTCATTTTATATTCATTTTTCCTATGACAGACCACATCTAGCTTGGCTTCCAACATCTCCGACCATGGCTTATTAGGTTTAATTTTTGCTCAAATTAGGCTTCTTTTACAACTTAAGTCTAATAAGAAGTCTAAGGCCCATTTTAATTTTTGAAATTCTGATTAATAGCTAAAAGGCATTAAAAACATTCAAAAAATTCACTGAATGAAATGACACTCATTTGGCAGCAGTAAATCAAATATTTTAGAAAGAAAAAAGGATGACCGAAGCCATCCTTTTTTAAACTGAGTACGACTTATTTTACGCCGTGTACAGCCAAGTAATTTTTGATCACAGTGTTGAACTCATCTGATTTTTCAACTTGAGACCAGTGACCACATTGACTGAAGATGTGTGCATCAGCATTTGGCACGATGTTCAGGATGTCCCAAGTACGAGAAACCGGAATGACCACGTCTTGAGTACCATGAATCAATAATACAGGTACAGTGATGTCTTTCATTTTTTCGAAGTCTAACGGGAATTCGAAACGGTCACGGTCACGTGCGCCCACTACATCCATCAAACGATTTGATGCATAGTCATTTGCAGCAGAAGCAAAACGTACTTTAACCAGTTCGTCGGTGATCAGATCTTTGTTCACCACGAACATAGAAAGTGTTTTCTTAATACCTTCTTCAGTCAGTACAGGGTTTGCATGCGCTTTAAGTGCAGCAGTCTGTTTTGCACCGCCGGTACCCATAGATACAATACCTAAAACACGCTCTGGATAATCCAGTGCCAATTGGAATGCCAACCAGCCACCTAAAGAGTTACCTACCAACCAGGTTTTTTCAATGCCAAGAGCATCTAGAGTACGGATCGCGTGATCCACCCATGCACGGATACCATAAGCAGTACCTGGTGCAACCACAGTTTGACCATAACCAATCGTGTCAATTGCGATACAACGTGCTTGCTCACCAATTGCAGGCAGGTTCAACCACCAGTTTGCAGCAGCAGATACGCCAGTACCAGAACCATGAAGGAATAGAATTGGTGTACCTTCACCAATTTCGTGGTAGTGAGTCAACTCACCTTCTGCAGTTTCAATCCATTTGTCTTCTAAGCCAAAGAATGGATCTGTTTTATAATCAGGGATTTGAACAGTGCTCATGTTGATTCCTCGTACAGTCTTTAGCTTGCGTGTCCATCTATTCAGAGGTCGACGGCAAGTTGACTCTTTAAAAAATGAATTTTTACAGCTTTATATTAACCGCTTAGCACAGCTCAACTGATACAAAATTACGATTGCATACTATAAAAAATATATAATTTAAGATATTGTTTTGTATAACTATTTTTAAAATAATTCCTTATAAATATTCAGGTTTTAAATTTCAAAATGACATAAAAAAGAGCGGTATTGGTATACCGCTCTTTTAAATTCTCAATTTTAGAATTTATAGGTATAAGTTGTTGCAATACGATGTTCCTGCAAATCAAAGCCACCTGCAATATTGTCATAGTTGGTATCGATGAACATGTATTGGAGACCTAAGCCTTTTAATTTACCTTCAGGAACAACATAATTAACAATTACATTGTTTTCATCTTCCTTACCACGCTCATTGCCAGCACCATTATCTACGTCCCATCCTTCAAAATGACGTAAAGTTGCAGTTAAACCTTTCGCACCCAGCTCTGAGAAGTCATAGGTATAACCGAGACTCCATGATTTTTCGTCTTTACGAATAAAACTTGCTACAGACCAGTTGTCTAAATATGGTTGTGGAACCCATCCGCCCAGAGTCGGGAACATAGTGGCTCTCGTACCATGATCACCAAACATTTGTTGATAGCCCAACTGAACTGTATGAGCACCCTGATTTACTTTCAGGCCTGCAGAAACCGCCTGGCTATCGATATTGCCATAAAGTTTGTCACCAGATTCACTGTTATCAAAGTAACGAACGTGTCCATCGAGCTTAGTCTTTTCACCGACAGTTGTTTTATAATCTGTAGCTACATAATGCTGTTTATACATATTGGTCACATCGGCATACCAATAGCTACCAGTAAACTTAGGTGTGAATTGATGGTCGATTCCTACGATATACATACCATCATCAGTGGATAGACCTGCAGCTTCAGCTTTAGCAAAATCATTTTGCGGGAACAGCGTTAAATTTTGATATTGATTATCATAACGCGCATTAATACCATCAATATAAGCCAAGGTCAGTTTAGTGTCTTTGATATCTTTAGATTCTAACCATGCGCCACTATAGGTCGTTAGCAATTGACGAGATGGATCAAAGAACACCACTGGTGACATGGGTTGTAAGTCACCTACTTTCAATTCAGTTTGACCAACTTTTGCTTTTAAGGTTACGCCCAACTTGGCATTATCACGTTCAGTCTTCTGATCTTTGTTGCTATATGGCATGTGAATATCATTCACATTATCAGGAGATTTCAAACCTACGGCATATTGTGCTAATACATCGGCACCTACCTGAACCCCACCACCGATATCGTGATAACCAGACTTAGCATCTAGTGTTACCGCTTGCGTCCAGTTACCATAGTTTTTTTGAGATTCATTATCATAATTACGTTCTAAATAAAAATTCTTAAATTTTAATTGAACGTTACTGTCGTCAATAAAATCAGCTTGAGCAGCTGTTGTTCCTAAAGTCGCTGTTGCAGCAATGATTGCTATCCATAAATTATGACGACGCATTTTCTTTGTCCTTAACCAACATAAGAAGTAATGGCTGCATCATGCTGAACAACGTATTTATTTAAAATCCGACCACAGTATTAACTTTTTGATCCCAATTATTTTTCTGGATTTATTTGAATATATTTATCATTTCTTTAATA
This sequence comes from Acinetobacter sp. GFQ9D191M, assembly GCF_011174875.1. Taxonomy (NCBI): domain Bacteria; kingdom Pseudomonadati; phylum Pseudomonadota; class Gammaproteobacteria; order Moraxellales; family Moraxellaceae; genus Acinetobacter; species Acinetobacter sp. GFQ9D191M. Next base: position 38,771 of record NZ_JAALGV010000033.1, on the reverse strand, counting down.
TTTTTAAAATCTTAGATATTTTTTATTATTTTACTAAACAATGAAAATAACTCTTTGTTCTATATTTCAAATTCAATATTAAAAAATATATAAACTCTTTAAAATCTATTTTTTAATCGTTTTTACGTTTAAGGCTTTTTATAATATTTAAAAACTATAAGTTATATTTATAAAAAATATGATAGCTATTTAATTCAGGGGATTTATTTCGCAGTTCAAATATTTATGCATGACAGCATACATAAGTTATTTCTAAATTTATTTTTAATTGTGTTACTTAAATATTTTTAAATTTAAAAATAAAAAAGCGCCCTTTCGGACGCTTTTTTAAAACTTGCGTTTTAACAATTAAGCTTGAAGCTCTTTCGCTTTAGACATAGTCAATGCCAAATCTTCAATCATATCTTCCTGACCACCAACGGTGCCACGACGACCAAGCTCAAGCAGAATTTCACGAGCAGATACGCCATATTTTGCTTCAGCACGTTTAGCGAACAGCAGGAATGAAGAGTAAACACCCGCATAACCTAAAGTTGCAGCATCACGGTCCGCACGGATCTGATGAGTCATCATTGGAATGATCAGATCTTCTGCAACGTCTTGTACTTTAAACAGGTCAACACCAGTTTCCATTTGCATACGATTGGCAACCGCAACAAACAGTTCAAGTGGCGTATTACCTGCACCAGCACCCAGACCGGCAGATGCCAAGTCAACACGTGTTGCACCCGCTTGTACAGCAGAAACAGAGTTAGCAACACCCATACCTAAGTTATGGTGACCGTGGAAACCAATTTCGATGTCTGAACCCAAGTTAGCACGTAGGATACCAACACGGTCAGTCACGTCTTGCGGAAGCATGTAACCAGCAGAGTCAGTTACATAGATACAGTTGGCGCCGTAAGACACCATTTTTTGCGCTTCTTCAAGCAGTTTTTCTGGAGAAGCCATGTGTGCCATCATCAGGAAGCCCACAGTATCCATACCCAGTTTACGAGCAGCAGTAATGTGCTGTTCAGAAACGTCTGCTTCAGTAGAGTGAGTTGCAACACGGATGGTTGCTACACCTACATCATGCGCCATTTTCAGGTGATCAACCGTACCAATACCAGGAAGTAACAGCGCAGATACTTTTGCTTGTTTCAGGTTTGGAATAACCGCTTTCAGGTATTCTTCATCAGTTGCAGCTGCGAAACCGTAGTTCACAGAGTTACCGCCAAGGCCGTCACCGTGTGTTACCTCGATTAAAGGTACACCTGCATCATCCAGCGCAGTTGCAATCGCAACCATTTGCTCAGGTGTAGTTTGATGGCGCATTGGATGCATACCATCACGTAAAGTCATATCATTAATAATAATCTTAGACATGAAGGTGCTCCTTAAGCTTCAACTGCATTTAAAACACGTTCTGCAAACATCTCTGCGGTACGTGCAGCTGCTGCAGTCATAATGTCGAGGTTACCTGCATATTTCGGCAGGAAGTCACCCAGACCTTCAACTTCAAGGAAGATCGATACGCGGTTGCCATCAAATACTGGACCATTGACCAGTTTGTAACCTGGTACGTATTTTTGAACCTCGAGGATCATCGCATGTACAGATTCAGTGATCGCTGCCTGATCTGGCTCACCTTCTACTAGACAGTGAACAGTATCACGCATCATCAGTGGTGGCTCAGCCGGGTTAATGATGATGATCGCTTTACCTTGTTTCGCACCACCGACTTTCTCAATTGCACCAGCAGTAGTACGCGTGAATTCGTCGATGTTTTTACGTGTACCAGGACCAACTGATTTAGTAGATACAGTCGCAATGATTTCGCCATAGTTCACAGGCTGAACGCGAGAAATCGCTGCAACCATAGGAATCGTTGCCTGACCGCCACAAGTTACCATATTGACGTTTGGCACTTCACCTTGTTCAAGCAATGCTTCAAGGTTGACAGGTGGTACGCAGTAAGGACCAATTGCAGCTGGTGTTAAGTCAATCATTAACACGCCAAGCTCGTTCAGCTTACGGCTGTTTTCAGCATGTACATAAGCAGAAGTTGCATCGAAGGCGATTTTGATGTCATCTTCAACTACGTGAGGCAGCAAACCGTCTACGCCTTCAGCAGTGGTTTTTAAACCCATTTTTGCTGCACGTGCTAGACCTTCAGAAGTTGGGTCAATCCCCACCATCCATACTGGTTCTAACCATTCGCTGCGTTGCAGTTTATAAAGCAAATCAGTACCAATATTACCTGGACCGATCAATGCACATTTAATCTTTTTCATGAATGTACTCTCTTGTATTCCCTTATTCAGCAGCAAAAGCAGCTGTTACTGAACCAAAGCCTTCAATTTCAACTTTGAATTCGTCGCCAGGCTGAGCTACAACCATTGGACCCAAAGCACCAGTCAAAATAATGTCGCCTTTTAGCAATGGACGGCCACGGCGTACCATTTCATCTGCCAGCCACACAGCAGCATTTAACGGGTTTGCCAGACATGCTTTACCCACGCCTTGAGAAACCACTTCGTCGCCACGTGTCATGACCATCTTGCAGTTCACAAGATCAAGGTTTTCCAGTTTGACAGGCTTAGAGCCCAGAACGAATGCAGCAGAAGATGCGTTATCAGCTACGGTATCAATCAGGCTGATTTTCCAGTTTTCGATACGGCTATCGACCACTTCTACAGCAGGAAGTGCATAGTCAGTTGCACTGATGATGTCTGCATACGTATGTTTTGCTTTAGTCAGATCTTCTTTGATGACCAATGCGATTTCAGCTTCAACTTTCGGTTGAATCAGCAAACCTGCAGGGATTGCTTCACCATCGCCATAGGCCATGTCGGCAAACAACATACCGAAGTCAGGCTGATCTACGCCAAGCTGTGCTTGAACCACTTTCGATGTCAAACCAATTTTACGACCTACCAGACGGCGACCTTCCGCCAGAGCACGCTCGGTATTTACTTCCTGAACGGCATAGGCAATATCTACGTCAGCACTTTCACCACCAAGTTCCGGGCGAATCGGTGCGATCGCAGTTTTTGAGAGTTCAGCAGTATGTAATGCTTGTGCAACTGATTCAACAACAGCAGAATTCGACATCAATGTTTCCTTAAACTGCAAAAATGAGGCTTATGCCGAGAACTAAGACAGGCAAAATGTTCTGACCTGATCATTTCGATCATTCCAATAAACAATTGCGCCTAGTACGGGCATATGAATAAACAGTTTTAGGATGGGAAAAATACGACGTGAATGCCAATAGTTATTTTATTTTTTGCAATAGCTATTATCTATAAATTAAATTTATAAAAATCAATTAAAAACATAATCTTATAATTATGAATTAAGTTATATCCAACTAAATAACTCAACAATCATGACAGAACAAAACCACTGTAATCACAACTTTAGACTAAAAGATAAGACCAGTTGTTCAAATCTACCGCATTGATCCGCATCTTCTATTTCAGAAAATGCCGGATCTTGAAGAATGACTAAGATACTGAATTAAATCGCTTCCTTCCATTGGACTTTAGCCAATAAAAAGTCATGCAAACTGCTGACATCCTTTACAATCGACAGTGGATTAAACTGTGCCAAAGTTTCCGGTGTATGTACGCCATAAGTCACACCTACACTTGGCATGGCAATGTTCATCGCCATTTCCAGATCATAAGAAGTGTCACCGACCATAATCGCTTCATGCGCATTGACACCAGTTTCAGCCAGAATTTCAGCCAGCATTAAAGGATCAGGTTTGGAGCGGGTTTCACTGGCAGCACGAGTGGCATGGAATAGTTCCAGACTATTCGTTTGTTTTAGTACCCGGTCTAAACCTTTACGACTTTTACCTGTCGCCACTGCCAGTTTGATGCCTTCATCCTTTAATGCATAGAGCATTTCAGATATGCCTTCAAACCACGCATCTTCAACAGAGTTCGCCACATAATGATCTGAATAGGCCTGCAAAATATCCGCATGTAATTCTGGTACAGTTGGGAATAGTCGCTGTGCGACTTCTGGCAAACCCAGCCCGATAATGCCCTTCGCATCTGCATCAGTTAACGGTTGCTGAAATTGCTGCGCGGCAAACTGCAGGCTCGACACGATCTGACCCACTGAATCAAATAAAGTGCCATCCCAATCAAAAATGACCAGTTTTATAGGTGAATTCATATAAGGTTCCTAGTATTTGATTCAGTAATAATCCACCCCGGCCCTCCTTTTTCAAAGGAGGGAGAGTTTTATCACAAAATAACTTTTATTGTGATATCACAACAGCTATTGGCTATCCAATGGCGACATGGATGTCGCCGTTGATCTGTGGCATAGGGACATGCCATCAGATCAACAGAAGGGGTTTTGTTACTTTTGCCCCCGTCAAAAGTAAAACACTGCCTACGCGATAAAATTTGAATTTATAACTACAAAACTCGGCTGTGCTTTACTTTTACCTCACCTCAGCCCTCTCCTTCTAGGAGAGGGTTTGGGAGAGGTGAGTTAAATTAATTCCCCACCACAATTAACATCAGTGAGCAGCTGTTTTCGTATAGGTATTATCTACTTTTCAAGGATGAAAAGTAGCAAAAATCCTTTGTTACTCTGATGGCACGTCCCTGTACCACAGAGTAACAGCGACATCCATGTCGCCCTTCATTGATTTAGAAATTGTCTTGAATCATCTCTAATAAAGAGGGAAATTTCTCCCACTCAAGTAAAGCAAGATAAGACTCATTAAAAAGCTAAAAATTACTCGTCATCTTCCGCAGGTGTTACCACCTTATCCGCCTTTTGCGCACGAAGCTGAGCTACAAGACTCTGCATATCTTCAGGCAAAGGCGCTTCAATCGTCGGATAACCCGGAATTTCTAAGCGCATCGCATGCAGACATAAACGACGTGGTTTTGGTCCACGATATTCAGTCTCGTGACCATATTTCTCATCACCCACTAACGGATGACCAATGCTGAGACCATGTACACGAATCTGATGGGTACGACCAGACAATGGAGAAGCATACACCAGTGTCGCATGCATAAAACGCTCTGCCACATTCCACTGGGTTTTAGACTCTTTGCCTTCTTTAGAGACACGGACACGGCGCTCACCATTAGAAAGTTCATAACGATGCAAAGGCGCATCAATGAGTTGCTTATCTAGCGTTACCTGCCCTTTCACGACAGCGGCATAAGTTTTTTTAATCTTATGTTCACGTAATAAATCTTGTAGCGTTTTTAAGGTACTGCGCTTTTTCGAGATCATCACCAGACCCGATGTGTCACGGTCAATACGGTGAATCAGTTCCAGGTATTTTTTACCTGTTGCAGCGCGTAAACCTTCAATCAGGCCATACGCCACACCGCTACCGCCATGCACGGCAATACCCGATGGTTTATTGACGACCATCAAGCCTTCATCTTCATATACCACACGTGACAGAAGACCTTGAGCCACCTTGTCCGAAATCGGCGCTTCTGATTCATCTTTTTGTTCATAACGAATAGGTGCCACACGAATCTGGTCGCCAATCGCCAGTTTGGTTTCGGCCTTAATGCGTTTTTTATTGACGCGAACCTGTCCTTCACGAATCAGACGATAAATCCGACTTTTAGGCACCCCTTTCAGACGACTGAACAAGAAATTATCGATTCGCTGTCCATCTTGATGTTCATCCACTTCAAACCAAGTGACGCTTTGCCATTGTTGTGTAGAATTCATACAGTTACTATGACCCAAAAATTACTAAAATTGATTAAAAACTGATCACTTAGGTTATGCTTTACACAAGAAACATAAGCTTAGCCCATAGGCAGATGATGCAAGGTTTGATATAGTCAGCGCACGGAAACCATCGTTTGTGAGTAAAAGTTGAAGCATTTCAGATTTCTCTGAACTTGATTATTCAATTAAAGACTCACATGATACGGGAAGGTCCCAAAAGAATTATGCCGACGCCGAAGGCTTATTATATCGGCAAACAAAGCAAACTGTTGCGTTTAATTGTACCTCAGGTACATAAATCAGTTTGTCTGAAAAAATATGTCGCCAACCTAGTTGGTTTTTAAACGTAAACTGATACACATCAGATTAGTCGCACCCTGAAGACGACTTCAGGCTACAGCGTTTGATGCATTGGATCTGCACAGTTTGTAAAGATACGACGACAATTCCGTATCAAGACACTTTCTATAAAGAAGGGATGATCTTCGAGCAATGTGACAGTGAAAGTTACTCACATCTAATGCACCGCTTGTCCGCCAGTGAAACGTTCAGGTGACTTTAATCGTTTAAAGATTGAAGCCGTATTGCCATCATCAATACGTGAATCAAAATACCGAAGCTGATCTATATTCAAGTAGACGCCGGGAATAAAAGACTCAGACCACAATGAAATTCATTGGAGATCTGGGCCATTGATCCGTGATGTGTGATGTTCGCTACGTGAATAGCGATTTTTTGCTGTGTATCACTATAAGGTGTTACACCCATGAAACGTATGTTGATTAATGCAACACATGCCGAAGAAATTCGCGTTGCACTTGTCACTGGTCAGCGTCTTTACGATTTCGATTTAGAGAATCGTACCCGTGAACAAAAAAAATCTAATATCTATAAAGGTCACGTGACTCGCGTTGAACCTTCTTTAGAAGCTGTATTCGTTGAATACGGCGCAGGTCGCCAAGGCTTCCTGTCTATGCGTGAAATCGCAAACTCTTACTACAAAGCCGATCCTCGCCAAACTTCAAATATCCGTGAACTGATTACTGAAGGCACTGAACTTCTGGTTCAGGTGGAAAAAGAAGAGCGCGGCAATAAAGGCGCTGCCCTTTCAACTTTCATCTCTTTAGCTGGTCGTTATCTGGTTCTGATGCCAAACAACCCGAAAGGTGGCGGTATCAGCCGTCAGATTTCTGGTTCAGTACGTGAAGAACTGAAAGAAATGCTGGCCTCTTTAAATGTGCCACGTGGTATGAGCGTCATTGTTCGTACAGCAGGCATTGGCCGTTCTCAAGAAGAATTACAGCTTGATCTGCAACATTTGCTAGACCTTTGGGCACAAATTCAAAGCACTGCAAATTCAGGTCCATCACCTATGCTGGTCCATCAGGAAGCAGGTGTGGTAACTCGTGCCATCCGTGATTACCTGCGTGATGATGTAGCAGAAATCCTGATTGACTCTGAGCAAGCCTATAACGAAGCTTATAACTTCGTTAAAGCAGTAATGCCGCTTCAGTTAGACAAACTGAAAACTTATACATTGAATGAGCCTTTGTTTGCGCATTTCGGTATCGAAAGCCAAATTCAAACTGCTTATGAACGTGAAGTAAAACTGCCTTCAGGCGGTTCGATCGTGATCGACCAAACTGAAGCTTTAGTTTCAATCGACATTAACTCGGCAAAATCAACTCGCGGTCAGGACGTTGAAGATACAGCGTTAAATACCAACCTTGAAGCCGCTGAAGAAATTGCTCGCCAATTACGTTTACGTGATATCGGTGGCTTAGTTGTCATCGACTTCATCGACATGACCAAAGACCGCAACCAGCGTATGGTAGAAGCGAAACTGCGTGAAGCAACTCAAAGCGACCGCGCACGTATCCAGTTCGGCCAACTGTCTCGTTTCGGCCTGATGGAAATGAGCCGTCAACGTCTGCGTCCATCGCTTGAAGAAGCAACTGGTTATGTCTGCCCACGCTGTCATGGTACCGGTATGGTACGTGACCTGCGTTCTCTATCACTTTCAATTATGCGTAAAGTGGAAGAAATCGCACTACGTGAACGTCATGGTGAAGTTCAGGTTGAAGTACCGGTAGAAATTGCGGCGTTCATGCTTAATGAAAAACGTCACAGCCTGGTATATCTGGAACAAACTTCAAATACACGTGTGACTGTACTTCCACATCCACACTTGGAAACACCTCACTACGAAATTTCGTATAATCCTGAAGGTTTCGCACCGACAAGTTACGAGCGTACTGAAGCAACCCGTTCAAGCGAAAAAGAACTGGGCTATGAGTCTTCTGAGTGGCATTTAGAAGAAGAACATACGCATACCGCTGCACCAGCACCTGCTCAGCAGCAAAACAACGGCAAAAACAATAAACGCCGCAATAACCAGAATCAGCAAAACGTACAGCAAGCACCTGCTGCACAACAGGCACCTGCTCAAGTTGCCGCACCTGCTGCCAGCCCATGTGCATGGTTAGAAAACCTGTTTGTGCAAAAACAGGCAACTACTGTTGATCAATCTCGCACAGCGAACAATGCTGCTGCTGCTATTGAACAGATGGTGAATGGCGGTGCAGTGAGCCGTGGCCAGTTCGGCCAGGTTGCTCCTGTAACACCAGCAGTATCCGCACAGCCAACAGCTGTTGCAGCACCAGCAACTACCGGCAATGCTTATCTGGCGCCATCGACTGTAGTCCATAAACCAGAGCGTGATCAGTCTGAAAAAGCTGAACGTGAAGAGAAATCACAGCGTCATAACAAGAAAGCACGTAGCAACAAGCACAAAGAGCCACGTGAACAGGCGCAGTCTGATAATGCATCACAACATCAGGTGCATGAAGAAGTGGTTCAAGTTTCTCGTCAGGAACAACGTCAGGAAGCGCGTGAAAACAAACGCAACTCTCGCCGTCAGCACCACAATGAGTCTGCACAGCAAAGCGATACTCACGGTAATGAGCAACAGCAAAACGTGCCACGTCGTGACCGTCGCAACCAGCAACGTCCAGAACGTCCAAATCGCCACCGCGATCCAAGTGTTCTAAATGAACAAGCTGCACCTCAAGCACCTGCTGCCGTTGAAGCGCCAGCAGTCAATGAAAAGCAAGTTCGTGTGGAACTGGTCAATGCTCCTCGTAAAGAAGTGATGCCAACAGCAATGGTGGTAAATATTGACGAGGCGAAAAGCGAAATTGTGGCATTGAATGACACTGCTCCAGTCGCAAAACCTGCTGTTGAAGTGACTGCCCCTGCCGATGCTCCTGTAGAAGCACCAGCTGCGGAAGAGTTCCTGGCTGAAGTGACTGCATCTGCTCCTGCAGAGAAAACGCCTGAAGCTCAGTCATCATCAAAACAGCGTGCCAGCAATGACCCACGTCAACGTCGTCGCGACCGTCGTGCTGCACAAGGCCAACAGGCGAAAACTCAGCAATTGACACCATCACAGGTGCCAACACTTGGCCAATACACTATTGGTAGCCTGATTCGCCATGTTTATGGTGAAGACTGTTCAGTCCTGATTGAACAGTTCGGTCTGTTACCAACATTTAACCGTGCATTGCAAAAGTTCACGCAGGAATATAATGCGACTTTAGCAACGGTTTCGACCGCGGCCACAGAGAAAAAACCTGTAACTCGCGATGTAGAAGTCAGCAAAGCGCAACCTGAAGCAGAACCTGCACCTGTGCTGGATTTAACTCCGCCTGCACCGGTTTCAGAGAAACGTGTGGCGAATGATCCACGTGAGCGTCGCCGTCTTGCTAAACTGGCTGCCGAGCAAGCGTTACAGCAGGCAAAACAGCAAGCACAAGCTGAAGCAGAATCTACTGCGGTTGAACCTGTTCCAGAAGCAACGGCTCCAGCAGAAGAAGCGAAAGCTGAAAGTGCTGAAGCTGCACCTGCTGAAGCTCCGGTAGCTGCAGTAGAAAGTGCTGATACAACTGAAGCGGCTCAAACTCCTGAGCCAGCTGCTGAAGCATCTGTAGAAACTGCGAAAGCTGAACAAGCTCCCGCTGAAGAAGTCACTGAAACGACTACAGTTGAAGTAACTCCAGCAGAAAACGAAGCTACGCCTACCGAAACTCCGGAAGCCGATAAAGCTGAAGAAGCTGTAGCAAAAGCTGAAAAACCGGCTGCCCGCCCACGTCGTCCACGTGGCCGTCCACCGAAAAAAACCAATACTGCAACTGAGTCATAATTCGCCCAATTGCAGTTAACTAAAAAACCTAGTCATTTCGGTGGCTAGGTTTTTTTTGCTAGATTTTGTCAGAATAGGTTGATTACTCTAGTTTCAACACGCTAAAAGATGGCTACCATCCGTTTATTGCATATAAATTAAACGCATTGGATACGAAAAATAATAGGACGCCCATGACCCAGACGAATCAACCCGATCTTATTGGCATTGCAGATGTCGCAGCCAAAATCCCTGCCTTCATCAGTAAGGTCCCTAATCTGCTAAACGGACTGCGACAGGCGTATTTACGTACTCCCAATACGCCCGCAGGCCTGGGTTTAGCTTTTGAAAAAGCAACACAGCGTAATCCTGAAGGTATTGCATTACGTTTTGAGGATCAGTCCTATACCTATGCTCACCTAAATGGCTGGGCGAACCAGATCGCACATTTCTACCTCTCTCTCGGTGCACAGAAAGGTGATGTGGTGGCCGTGATGGTCGAAAACCGTCCGGAGTTTATTGCCAGTGTGATTGGCCTGGCCAAGCTGGGCATCACGATTGCGCTGGTGAATACTTCTCAGGTCGGTAAAGTCCTGACACATAGTATTAACCTGGTGAAACCGATTGCAGTCATTGTCGGTGAAGAGTGCCGTGCTGCCGTTGATGAAATCCGCAATAATCTCAATATTGCCGCTGACCGTTTCCACTGGTTTGCCGATCAGAACACACAAGAAAATACCGGACAAGCACCTGAAGGGTTTATCAACCTAGCAGAGCAGATTGACCAGTTCCCGAAATTCAATACACCGACTACGCATTCGGTACAAGGCAAAGACGGCCTGTTCTATATCTATACTTCAGGTACTACCGGCTTACCTAAAGCGGTGATCTTTACCAATAGCCGCTGGACACTCGCCTATGGCACCTATGGCCATGTCCTGAACCTGAATAAAGATGACGTGATGTACTGCACCCTGCCGCTTTATCATGCGACAGGTATTGTGGTGTGCTGGTGTGGGGTGATTGCCGGAAGCAGTACTTTTGCCATCCGTCGCAAGTTCTCCACCTCTTCCTTCTGGAAAGATGTCAAAAAATTTGATGCTTCTGCGATTGGTTATGTGGGTGAACTTTGCCGCTACCTGATGGATGCGCCACCGTCTAAACTGGAAAAAGGCCATCGCGTTACCAAGATGATTGGTAATGGCATGCGCCCGAATATCTGGGATAAATTCAAATCCCGTTTTGGCATCAAGGAAGTACTGGAACTGTATGCCTCAAGTGAAGGTAATGTCGGTTTCAGCAATGTCTTTAACTTTGACAATACTGTCGGTTTCTCACCAACACCTTATGCCATTATCGAATTTGATAAAGATAAAAATGAGCCTGTGCGTGATGCCAAAGGTCGCTGCAAACGGGTAAAAAAAGGTGAAACCGGTTTATTGATTGGTAAAATTACCCGCCGCTCCCCTTTCGATGGTTATACCGATCCGGAAAAGAACAAGGCAGTCATCATGCATGACGTGTTCGGCAAAGGTGATTCCTACTTCAATACCGGCGATCTGGTGCGTAATATCGGTTTCCGTCATGCCCAGTTTGTTGATCGTCTCGGTGATACCTTCCGCTGGAAAGGTGAAAATGTTTCAACGACTGAAGTCGAAAACATGCTGACCGAGTATGACAAAATTATCGAAGCTGTGGTTTATGGCGTAGAGATTCCAAATACCAATGGCCGTGCCGGTATGGCAGCAATTACCCTGCAACCGGGAAGCACCCTGGATGAGCAAGACCTGAAAAATATGGTCAGCACCTTTAAACGCTGCCTGCCTGCCTATGCAGTTCCGGTTTTTCTGCGCATTCAAAAGCAGGTAGAAACGACCGGTACCTTCAAGTATCAGAAAAACAAACTGAAAGAACAGGCTTTTGATCCAAATAAAACCGATGAACGCTTGCTGGTTTTATTACCAGGAAGCGACGCGTATTGTGAGCTGACTCAAGAAATTTTTGAGAACATTCAAGCTTATCAATATCGCTTCTAAGTGCTGAAGTTGCCTATTTTTTGTTTAGATAAAGCAGAATTGTTGTATTTATAATCAAACATAGGCAACTTTGTTATTTTTTACTTGCGCTGCAATGAGATCTTGCTACAATACGCTCCATCAAACAAAGTGGTGCTTTCAGAACTCTTTAGTTTCTTTTGCACTGCACAATTAAGCCTTGCTTGATTGTTGGTTCAGGGCCGTTAGCTCAGTTGGTAGAGCAGTGGACTTTTAATCCATTGGTCCCGCGTTCGAGTCGCGGACGGCCCACCATTAAATTTGATATCCCCTGATGGGCCGTTAGCTCAGTTGGTAGAGCAGTGGACTTTTAATCCATTGGTCCCGCGTTCGAGTCGCGGACGGCCCACCATCATTTCTAAAATCTCTTTTTAGAAACTTCAATCAAAGCTACTTTGATTACCCGAATGGGCCGTTAGCTCAGTTGGTAGAGCAGTGGACTTTTAATCCATTGGTCCCGCGTTCGAGTCGCGGACGGCCCACCATTCTCCCCTCTATATTTATTTCTTCTTTCAATATTCTTATAATATTTCTTATATTATTCAGTTCATTCTTTTTATTTAAGCGCAATTCATCCTGACAATTTTAGAATCGCCATTTCCATTTACTCTGTTTTTAAATTTTTTACAGATTTTATCGCTTTTATTCTGTCATCTTAAATTCAGAATCTTTGACCAGCTCATACGCTTTAGAAGGTGCAGGATAACCCTGATCAAATAACTGCTGGTTTGCCCGTTCTTTTTCGTCATAAATTTTTTCCAGATTCATGACCAGATGGGTTGGGCTTTTAATTGTATAATAGAATTTTGCCCCCTCTTTACGGTCCACGATCAGTTCAGTTTGTTCCGGATTAATCATCCAGCGGTCCTTACGATAGTTCACATTACTTTCGGTCTGAACCCGTCTGGAATTATTCACAAATACTTTGCCATAATGTACGATACTGCGATGCACTGTACCATCTGGCAATAAAGTCAAAATAAACACTGACTTCCCTTCCGTACAAGGTGCAAACCGCCCGTCACAATCAATCTGGGTAAGATAACGCCCGACATAGCTTTTGGCATAATCCGGTACAGGTTTAGGATCGACATTTGGTTCTACAGGCAATGCCTTATAGGTTGCAGTCTGGGTGAGCGATTTAGCATTACGGGTGTCATAACTTTCATTGGCGGCGGAGATGACTACGCCATCTTGTGCCAAAGTTTTCGCAGTATCAGGTAAGGGTTTGCTTTGATGGTCATCACAGGCAATCAGTCCTGCAACACTTCCCAGCACAAATCCAAGCCGGCATAAACCACTTAAATGATGCGATACATTCGATTTCATTTTAAAAATATACCTGAAGGGGTGCACATCGATATAGGCAGACGACTCACTGAAAACTTATAAGTTTTAATAATGAATTCAATGGAATTTTTATGATCTTAGTGATTTTTTAAGGATTATTTAATCTCCCGTAACATTACTTAACGAATTTATTTTCAATAGATACTTTAAAAATTTAGATAAAACTCCATTTTTATAAATACGAGTCATTTTTTAGACTCAATCTTATTTTTTCTATCAGGAGACCTGGATGGCCAATGTTGGTTTATATCGCTCTAACCGCTCAAACATGATTGCAGGTGTAATGGGTGGTATTGCTGAACGTTTTGGTTGGAACGCAAATTTATTACGCTTGATCTTCGTGATTATTTCGGTCATGAGTGCTGCTTTCCCGGGTATCCTGGTTTATCTGGTTCTATGGTTAGTGATGCCAAAAAAGAATTCTATGCCTGATTATGCTGCGAGCAGAACTGATTATGAACGTCCTGTACGTACAGTAAATCAGGATAAAGATTACCGATAAAATCGTTTCCTCTTTCACCTAAATATTCATATGGTGAAATTTTTATGCCACGGTCCTTCCCCCAAAAGATCGTGGTTTTTTTTGCCTGATTTTAGGTTTTGGTCTTATTACCATTTTATGCTTTACCCTGCTCACCTGTTCAGGGTAAGTTGATACTTTATTCTTGAAATGGATTTCAGATGACACAGGCAGAATGGATTGTGCTTTGGCTGTGTGCGATCGCGGCATTACTGCATGGAGTCAGTGGTTTTGGCTTTCCTATGCTGAGTACGGCTGCCCTATCCAGTGAATATGCCTTAAGTACAGCAGTCACCCTGGTAATTCTCCCCTGCCTGTTATTGAATCTTTGGATGCTTAATAGTGATCCAAAACATAGCCTGTTGCAGAGCATTCGCTATTATGCCTCACGCTATTGGCCACTCATGCTCAGCAGTCTGGTCGGTAGCGTGATAGGGGTTAAACTACTCATCTGGATCAATGAAGGCTATCTTAAATTATTGCTGGGTCTGGTAATTATTTTCTATGTACTGGATCAGTTACGCCCTACTCCACTTCGGGTCAGTAGCAGTCAGCTCAGTATGCTGGGATTCGGTTTACTGGCCGGCATGATTGGAGGTGCAACCAATGCCATGGCCCCCTTCCTGATGATGTATCTGCTTAGCTGTCAGCTCTCTAAAACCGATATTGTCATCATCAGTAATCTTAATTTTATTGCCAGCAAACTGGTGCAGTTGACCTTACTTTTCCCAATTCTCATTTCTTTACAAACCCATCAGCGACATATCCTGCTTGGAATCACATTATTTGCTCTCATCGGCGTCTGGCTGGGTGGGAAAATACGGCATCGACTTTCCCAGCAACATTTCAAATATCTGGTGCTATTTTTTCTATTTGGACTGGGGATTTACGCACTTTGGCAAAGTCTGGGATTATTACAACACTCTACTATACTGTTCAAATAATATCTTTTTTAATCAAACCACATATTCACTTTTATAAGAATTTCAAAAACGCTTTTAAATAAAAAAGTTGAGCAAGGAGGTTGTATGAACGACCCTTTACGCACCCCGACTAATGCCATGCCAAAAGGAATTCGCAAAGGCTGGATTTTAATTGTGATCGCTGCCGTGATCTCTTATGGCTTGTATCATATTTTACCCTATGACGAAAATGCCAATAAGGGATTGGCCCTACTGACCTTTATCGCCATTCTATGGCTGACCGAAGCCCTGCATATTACGATTACAGCCCTACTCATACCGGTACTGGCGGTTGTATTGAGTATGCCGATGGCAGATGGTGATGAACTGGTACCGATTAGCATGCAGGCAGCACTCGCTACCTTTGCCGATCCCGTGATTTTCCTGTTTTTTGGTGGTTTTGCTTTGGCTACGGCGCTGCATATCCAGAAACTGGACAAGAAGATTGCCACATGGATTATCTCGCTCTCCGGTGGACATCTCGGTGCTTCGGTACTGGCTATCTTTTTAGTAACTGCTGCCCTGTCGATGTGGATTTCCAATACCGCCACCGCAGCTATGATGTTGCCTCTGGCGCTGGGTTTACTTGCGCATCTGGATGCCGAAAAAGAACGTAAAACCTTTGTATTTATTCTGCTCGGGATTGCCTACTCAGCCAGTATTGGTGGCTTGGGCACTATCGTCGGTTCTCCACCGAATGCGATTGCAGCCAAAGCCCTCGGTTATGACTTCGCTGACTGGATGAAAGTCGGCCTACCAATGATGTTCATCATCCTGCCAGCAATGTTGATCAGTCTGTATCTGGTGCTGCGTCCAAAGCTGAATCATAAGGTGAATTTTGTCACCGAAAATATTCCCTGGACCACCACCCGTATTGCGACGATGGTGTTGTTCCTCTGTACGGCGATGGCCTGGATTTTCAGTAAAAAATTGACTGAAAATTTCGGTATTTCACAGCCTGATACCTGGATCGCGATTCTGGCAGCCTGTCTGGTGGTGATTCTGGGTACGGCTACATGGAAACAGGTTGCTGAAAATACCGATTGGGGCGTGCTCTATCTGTTTGGTGGCGGCTTGACCTTAAGTGCTGTCTTGAAGGATTCAGGCAGTTCTCTGGTTTTAGGTCAAACACTGGCAAATGCTTTCGGTGACTCCTCGCCTCTCGTAATTATCTTCGTTGTGGCAACCTTCATCATCTTCCTGACTGAATTTACCAGTAATACTGCCTCAGCTGCCTTACTGGTTCCGGTCTTTGCCGCCATTGCCGACCAGATGGGTATGCCTAAAGAGATTCTGGTGATTGTGATCGGGATTGGGGCTTCTTGTGCCTTCATGCTACCTGTGGCGACACCACCGAATGCGATTGTGTTTGGTACTGGCCATATTCAACAAAGTGAAATGATGAAAGTCGGCTTTGTCCTGAATATCATGTGTATTTTCTTGGTTTCCCTGTTTATTTACTGGTTCTTTATCTAAGTTTAAATAAATCCAGATTCCAAATTAAAAAGCACCCGAGGGTGCTTTTTTTTCAGAACTATTCAAAACAGCTTTAAGCTCTCATTTTAAAATGGTTCAGTTCCTGATTCAGGGCAGCGATAATATCTGCGCGGCTAATAATTCCGACCAGACGCTGCTCGCTCACTACCGGGATATAGTTAAAAGAACGTTCCACAAAATAGGGCACCAGATCCTGAATCGGCTGCAATGGCTGCACTGTGACTACCTTGCGGGTCATAATATGTTTGACCTGATGTTCCCAGCTGCTGCGCACATCTGCAGCACGTTTAAACCATTCTACCACCTGATACATGGCCAGCGTTCCCACCAGCTTGCCTTCCGCATTAACCACCGGCAGGCTCATCAGGTTCATTTCTTTAAATTTATCCAGTGCATGCTGAATATTATCATTGGCATGCAGGGTCACCACGTCTTTAGTCATAATGTCCTGACAGGTAAACTGGTTGACCGCACGGGCATTGGCTCGGTCCTGCGCTTCCAGAATAATCTTTTGCAGGTCATATTCACTAATGTCCAGCAGCTCGGTTTGCTGATCTAGTACTTCCTGAATATCTTGCGGCTGAATAGTGACTTTCTGGGTCGGGGTCGGATCTTTGGAGCGGGTATTCAATTGCGCCTGCTGCGGATAACGCTTGCCAATCATTCGATTAAAGACGATCGCAATTACCATCAATAAGATCGAATTCAGCAGCACCGGATAGAAAACGAAAGCATAGCCGAGTTCATGCACCGCATTGCCGCCGAGTACCGCCGTAATAGCCACAGCACCACTCGGTGGATGCAGGGAATCGGTGGTCATCATCAGGATAATAGCCAAAGCTACCGCTAGACTAAAAGCTTCCGTCGGACTGGCAATAAACAAGGCACAGGTCACACCCACTACCGCAGCAATAGTATTACCTACCAGAATATTCCAGGGCTGTGCCAAGGGACTGGCCGGAACTGCAAACAGCAGCACAGATGAGGCCCCCATCGGCGCAATATACCAGGCTTCAAAATCACCCAGAATCCATAAACTCAGTAATGATGATACCGTGAGACCCAGTAGTGCCCCAATACCGCAGAGTAAACGGTCCTTGAGTGGAAGAACTTTAAAATTCGGTTTTAAGGTATTGAGCCAGTCGAGATTGGAATGGAACACGGCGCGCCTGATTTTAATGTTTACAGATTTTGCGCATTATAAAACTAGTCGCTTTAAAGATGTATTTATTTTATATCTTTTAATTACACTTAAATGGATGCTGTTTAAAAAGCTAAGTCACACACCAGAGAAAAACCATCCATCTAGTCCTATTTTACTATTCAATCTCTCATAGGATTTTCAATAAGATCATTCATGTCAGGTGATTTTAGTCTCAGCTTCGCTATGAGAACCAGATTTAATCAGAGGTTCGATTTTGAGCAGCTCGACCTGACCATAATAGGTTGAAAATGCTACATCTCCGGCATCTACCCCAGTACCAATGCGAATCAGCTCGTCGACCGGGGCTAAACGGGTCGGATCAAACTGCACCCACCCTCCTTCCAGATAGGCTTCAAAAATGGCATGAAAATCGGGTAAAAATTTTTCAATTTCCACATAACCGACCACCATGCGTGCCGGAATTCCTAAAGCACGACACAGCGCAATGCCCAAATGAGCAAAGTCACGGCATACACCTGCTCGGTGGACCAGCACATCTGTCGCAGTCGTAAACTGATCAGAACAGCCAGAGACATAAAAAATATTGTTATAAATCCACTGTTCGATGGCTTTTACACGCGTATAGCCGGGTATCATCCAGCCAAATGAACGTTTCGCCATTTCTAGTAATAAATCTGAATTGCAATAGCGGCTGGCCAGCAAATAAGGTAGTACTTCATCCGGCAGGTCTGGAATTTTGACTTCACTCAAGTTTTGCCTCAGATCATTCGGAATGCTCGGCTGACGGGTAACTGTCGCGCTATAGTTCAGTTCAAATGCCTCACAGGATTCGAGTTGCAACCGGATATGACGGTTTTGATGCTGAGCATCCTGAAATTCATGCCACTTGACCGGCATATTCATAGTGAGCTGTTCTCCGAGAATATTCTGATCGGGATGATGGGCGACCTGAACCATAAAAATAAATTCGGTAGGTTGCACAATCTTGTATTTTAAATGGCACTGAATTTGGTAAGTGGTCATGAAGTTCCTTATTATTAGGCATTATTATATTGTGTGAAGATTAAACTAATTCTAAGACCGCAATCGTATGAGATCAGTTTAACTTTATCGCGCTTCAGTGAACAGGATGCTATACATCTGATTTATTCCTGATTTTTGGATCTCATCCCATTGCTATTCCAGCATAAAATTGCAGCAAAGCCGCGCAAAATCTGGCATGAATGAAGACCATTTTAATTTTTTCCAAAATATTTTCAGCGTATTAACCCTTTGCCACTCCCCTGTAAAATCCTTATAATCAAGCACAATTTTTCTCTAATTTTAAGTGGATGACCATGAGTCGCGCCATATCGCATATTGATACCTTCCAAGGCTTAATTCTTGCCTTACAAAACTACTGGGCGGAGCAAGGCTGCGTCGTGTTACAGCCTTACGACATGGAAATGGGTGCAGGGACATTCCACACTGCAACTTTCCTTCGTGCGTTAGGTCCCGAAACCTGGAATGCTGCTTATGTTCAGCCATCACGCCGTCCGAAAGATGGTCGTTATGGTGAGAACCCGAACCGTCTGCAACATTATTACCAGTTCCAGGTTGTGCTTAAGCCAAACCCGGACAACATCCAGCAGCTTTACCTAGATTCTTTAAAGGCAATCGGTATTGATCCTTTAGTTCACGACATCCGTTTCGTGGAAGATAACTGGGAATCTCCAACACTGGGCGCATGGGGTCTAGGCTGGGAAGTTTGGCTGAACGGCATGGAAGTGACTCAGTTCACTTACTTCCAGCAAGTCGGTGGTGTTGAATGCTACCCAGTAACCGGTGAAATCACTTATGGTCTGGAACGTCTGGCGATGTATCTGCAAGGTGTAGACTCAGTTTACGATCTGGTTTGGACCAAAGGTCAGTTCGGTACTGTGACGTATGGCGATGTGTTCCATCAAAATGAAGTAGAACAATCGACTTATAACTTCGAATATGCACCAGTAGAAAAAATGTTCGAACTGTTCGATTTCTACGAAGCTGAGGCGACCCGTTTAATCGAAGCTGAACTGCCATTACCTGCTTATGAGCAAGTGATTAAAGCATCACACAGCTTTAACCTGTTAGATGCGCGTGGCGCGATCTCTGTGACTGAACGTCAGCGTTATATTCTGCGTGTGCGTACTTTGGCACGTTCAATTGCGACCAGTTATGTAGCAGCACGTGCGAAACTTGGTTTCCCAATGGCAGAACCTCACCTACGTGACGAAGTCCTGGCTCAGCTTAAAGCTCAAGTAGAAGCAGAAGCGGCTCAAGCAGAAAAATCAGCGGAGAACAAATAATGTCTAAACATACAGTTTTATTTGAACTTGGCTGTGAAGAACTTCCTCCAAAAAGCCTGAAAAAATTACGTGATGCTTTAAAAGCTGAAACTGAAAAAGGCTTAAAAGATGCGGGTCTGGCTTTCGATGCGATCGAAGCTTATGCAGCGCCACGTCGTCTGGCACTTAAAATCGTAAATGTTGATGCTGCTCAAGCGGATACGCAAAAACGTTTTGACGGTCCTGCTGTGCAAGCGGCTTATGATGCTGAAGGCAAACCAACCAAAGCACTTGAAGGCTTTATGCGCGGTCAAGGCATTACGGTTGATCAGGTGTCTACTTTCCAGGCCGGTAAAGTTGAAAAAGTCTGCTACCTGAAAGATGTGAAAGGCCAAAGTCTGGACGTTTTACTGCCACAAATCCTGCAACATGCTCTGGATCAATTGCCAATTGCAAAACGCATGCGTTCTGCTGCTAGCCGTACTGAATTCGTTCGTCCGGTAAAATGGGTGGTCTTGTTAAAAGACAGCAATGTGATTGATGCAACCATTCAGGATCATAAAGCAGGCAACTTGACTTATGGCCACCGTTTCCATGCGCCTGAAGCGATTATTCTGGCCAATGCAGATGCGTATCTGGATGCCCTGCGCGCTGCGAAAGTGATTGCGTCTTTTGAAGAGCGTCAAGCAATCATCGATCAGCAAGTCAAAGTACTGGCTGATGAAGTGAATGCGATTGCCATTGTTCCTGCGGATCTCCGTGACGAAGTCACTGCACTGGTTGAATGGCCGGTTGCATTACGTGCCAGCTTCGAAGAACGCTTCCTTGCAGTTCCACAAGAAGCGCTGATCACTACCATGCAGGACAACCAGAAGTATTTCTGTCTGGTGAATGCTGAAAACAAATTACAGCCTTACTTCATTACCGTTTCTAATATTGAGTCTAAAGATCCGACTCAAATCATTGAAGGTAACGAAAAAGTAGTTCGTCCGCGTCTGTCAGATGCAGAATTCTTCTTCCTGCAAGACCAGAAACAACCGCTTGCGTCTCGTAAAGAGAAACTGGCCAACATGGTATTCCAGGCACAACTGGGTACTTTGTGGAACAAGTCTGAACGTATTGCCAAACTGGCTGTCGCGCTGGCTCCGATTACCGGTGCCAAAGCTGAAGATGCTGAAAAAGCGGCTCTGCTTGCTAAATGTGACTTAACTTCTGAGTTGGTGGGTGAATTCCCGGAACTTCAAGGGATCGCGGGTACTTACTACGCACGTCTTGAAGGCGAAAATGACGAAGTGGCTGAATCTTTAGGTGAGCAGTATTTACCTAAATTTGCTGGTGACGTTCTGCCTAAAACCAAAACGGGTACAACGATTGCCCTTGCGGATCGTTTAGATACCTTGACTGGTATTTTCGGTATCGGTCAGGCACCAACAGGTTCTAAAGACCCATTTGCGCTACGTCGTTCTGCGATTGGTATCCTGCGTCTGGTGACTGAAAACGAACTTGATGTATCCATTGAAGACCTGATCAAACTGGCTCTAGCTGCTTATGGCGATGTATTGAAAGACCACGACAAGACTTTGGCAGATGCAGTTGCATTCCTTGAAGGTCGTTACCGTGCGAAATACGAAGACCAAGGCGTTGATGTTGACGTGATCCAGGCTGTTCAAGCACTGTCACCTAAATCACCTCTTGATTTTGACAAGCGTGTAAATGCGGTAAATCACTTCCGTGCATTGCCTGAAGCTGCTGCACTGGCTGCTGCGAACAAGCGTGTGGCGAATATTCTGGCTAAAGAAGCT
Source organism: Acinetobacter sp. GFQ9D191M (assembly GCF_011174875.1). Lineage (NCBI taxonomy): Bacteria > Pseudomonadati > Pseudomonadota > Gammaproteobacteria > Moraxellales > Moraxellaceae > Acinetobacter > Acinetobacter sp. GFQ9D191M. Next base: position 17,217 of record NZ_JAALGV010000033.1, on the reverse strand, counting down.
GCGCCTGAAGGTGCTGTGGTTGAAGCCAATCTGGTGGAAGATGCTGAAAAAGCATTATTTGCTGAACTTGCGAAAATCACACCAGTGGTTGAGCCGCTGTTTGCTTCTAAAGATTACACTGCTGCGTTATCTGCATTGGCTGCCTTACGCGCACCAGTAGATGCATTCTTTGATGGTGTAATGGTGATGGCGGATGATGCTAACTTGAAAGCGAACCGTTTACGTCTACTTGCTCAGCTTCGTGACCTGTTCACTAAAGTTGCAGATATTTCAGTACTTCAACACTAAAACCTAATTGGTTGTAAAATACACGAAACCCCGCTATAACATTAGCGGGGTTTTTTATTTTTATAAACAATATATTAGGGCTGATAATGAGTGTAATTATTAAAGAATTGGAGATTTTGAATTTTAGGTCATGTAAAGATACTCAGGTATGTTTAAAAAATTTCACCGCTCTAATTGGTTATAACAATGCGGGTAAATCAAATATTCTTTTGGCTATTAAATTTCTTTTAGAAGGCTTAAGTGTTAAATCTTTTAACTACTATGCAAATGCAAATAATTGTGAAGAACCCATAGAAGTAACAGCTCTCCTAACCAACATCAAAGATGACTTATTAAATTTATTAGAAGAGGATCATGCAAATAAGCTTCGACCATTTATACAAAATGAAGAATTAAAAATTAAAAGAAGAACCTTCCTCGATAGAAATGAAAAACAGAAGATAGTTGCTACCTTATTTGATGGTAAGGAGTGGAAATCTATCCCTTCCGGTATTGAACAATCAATTATAAAAATTTTTCCAAAATTCATTCATATTGAAGCCATGACAGATGCTCATGAGGATTCAACAAAAAATAAAAGTGGGACAGCAATATCTAAACTTCTTGAACTGATTTCTTTAGAGATTCAAGAAAACTATCAACAAGATTTTATAACAAGTTTGGAATCTGTTTCTAATCTTTTATCACATGATGGAAGTAATAGAATTCCTGCATTGAGTAAAGTCGATACAGGTATAAATGAAATAATTAATGACTTTTTTCCAAATATATCGGTAAAGCTGCATTTCCCAACCCCAACCATCGAAGATATTTTTAAAAGTGGGACTTTGAAAATATTTGAAGATACACATACAGAAAGAGATTTTAATAATTTTGGGCACGGTACTCAGCGCTCAATCCAAATGGCTCTTATTAGATATTTGGCTGACTTACAGCAAAAGAATCCTAGCTCAAGAAGATCAAATACTATTATTTGTATTGATGAACCTGAACTCTATTTACATCCTACAACTATTGAACTTGTACGTGATGCATTAATGACTCTCAGTAATTCAGGTTACCAGATTTTATTTTCTACGCATTCCGCAAGTCTTTTGTCCTCTGAACATGCAATTAATGCTTTACAAATTCATAAATCTCCAGAGTTAGGCACACAAGCAAGAAAGCCTATTTCAGAAATTATCGAATCTCTTAATGCTAAGTATCCTAGTCATTTTTATGAAGTATTTAAGTTAAATAATGCTTCTCAAATATTTTTTAGTGATGAAGTCCTTTTAGTAGAAGGAAAAACTGAGCTTAGAGTTCTTCCTAACATATATACTAAAATACATAAACGCCCTTTTCATCTCAAAAAACTATCTCTAGTTTCTGCTGATAGTAAAACCAGTCTTTTACCTATTCAAAAAGTTTTAGGTGCTCTTGGAATTCCTTCAAGAATTCTTACAGATCTTGACTTTATCGGTAATTGTAAGGATTGGGATCTAATTGATGATTCTAATGCTCATTATTTTGAAGAGTTTAGAAGTTTAGTAGAGAGAAATAAGGACTTACCTGATTTGAATATTTGTCAGGATCATGTCAAAGACTGTTCGTCCTTAAGACAAATCGGTGCAAAAAAGTTTAAAACTCTAGCTCAACTACCTGAAGCCAAACCCATACTAAAAAACATTCATAATTCTCTAAAAGTTAAAGGCATATACATATGGTGTACAGGAGATATTGAGGCTGTTTATGGTTTTAATTCTAAAAGAGAACAAGAATGGCGTAGATTTAATACTGCTCTTATAAATAATGAATCTATTGAAGAATTAGTAAGTGATTACGAACATTTGAGAGATGCTATAGAGTGGATTAGCTAAAAGTGGAGTAACTATAGGCATATCCCTATATATTTCATATACTCACCCTAACAACACTCAACAAGAAAGAAGCGCATGAAATTTCAAACACTCATTATGACGACTCTTGCGGGTATCGCACTTACAGCATGTACATCTCAACCCACCATTCCACAACTGGAACTGGGTGTATTACAGGAAGTAAAAAATCTAGAAGTTATTCCAGAAACTACCAACAATAAGGCGAAACTGACCAAATTCCTCGACAAATGCGTGATTGAATTTACTGGCGACATCGGCAACAACCGTTCAGTTGAACAATGGTCATTTAAAGGCATGACCCTGATTGATGCCGGCTCAGCAACTTTCCAGCGCGACGGAACCAGCACCGCACAAAAATTTGACCTGCATGATGCGGCGGTACAAAAGAACTTTGTAACTCTGCGCAATCATTTTGCCAAAGATGCCCTGACTCAATGTGACTAAACAAATCGCCCTGTTTTCATCATGAAAATGGGGCTATTTATTTGAATGAACAGAAATTTAATCTTTCTTCTGATTTGACCTAATTTTTCTTCCCCTTAAAAATTATAAAATCCTCGCATCAAACTACGCTGAACCTATACTCTCTTCACAGCTTATTCATTGTTTTTGGCTGATTATCCGTTACACTGAAAACCAAACTCAGACCGCTCTTTGACGAATTCGAGGTCGATCCATAATGAATATCAAAACCCCAATTATTTTAACGACAGCTTTAATGTTCTGCGCACCTGTATTTGCACAGACCGAAACTACTCAGACTACCAAACCGATTGCGCCTTATGGTGAGAATCCGAACCTGCTGCATGTGTTTGCCTATAAAGCACAGGAAGGTGTTATCAATACTGCTGAAAAAGTAGGTGAAGTCACTGAAAAAGGCATTGCCAAAATCAAACCGAGTGTAGACCGTGCCTGGGGCAATACCAAGTCTGCGGCATCAGATACCATCCAGAAAGTAGATGAGGGTGCGACTCAGGCAGCACAGCAAACAGGTCAGAAAATTCAGCAGACCCGTGAAGTCTGGCGCGGCAATTCACAACAGGCACCGATCGTGCAGCAGCCTTTGAGTCAACCATCTACCGCGACTCAAAATTCATCGGTATCACAGCCCCAGTCAAGTTCCGGTACAGCGACCAGTTATGCAGTAGATGATCTCTAAATCATCACATTGAAAAAAGCCCATTACGGGCTTTTTCTTTTAAGCATTGAAGATATCTGAGTCTTTCTTTAGACTGAGCTCAAATAAAATCATGAGAAGATAATAAAAATGAGAAAAATTCTTTTCAGCTTTATCGTCGGTATTTTGTGTGGCGTAGCTATTCTATACATCACTTTACTGGTTTCAGGTGAAACCGTGACCTCACTTGCTGCCATTGATGACGAATTATCCTCAATCCCGAGCCTGTCTAGTGCTGCCTCTTATAACCACAAAACCGAAGGCGAGAAAATCCAGCATATAGAACACCTAGAGGAAGCTGAATTTAGGCCCGCCTCTGGCAATAATGCCGACCTGTATCAGATCAAGGATATGTGTAAATTAAGAATCGGGACTCAGGGCGACGACATTTATAGCTATCGAACGGCTTATTTTTCGCAGAATCATCTGATTTATATGTTTGAAACCCATTATCGAACATCTTATGACAAGCGTCCCGATGAATGGGTACCCGAATTTAAGCGAGTTTATCAGGAGATTATCTTTAATCCCCGGTCTGCACTGGTTCAGAGTGAATTTTTAAAACTGTTGGATAAATACATCACGCCAGAAAACCGAAAAAAATGCTGATCGAATTTAATCAGCATTTAGTTTTTATTTGGCAGTTTTTAATTTACCTGACGGATGGGCTGACCTTGCTTAAAGGCTGCTACATTTTCAACCATCTGATCCACAATGCGTTGACGGGCATCGACACTGCCCCAGGCATTGTGCGGTGTAACGATCAAATTTGGAATTGAGGCATCGAGCAATACATTTCCCTCTTTCGGAGGCTCCACGGTAAGCACATCCGTCGCAGCACCGGCAATTTTGCCTTCGCGTAAGGCCTGAGCCAAAGCCTGTTCATCGACGATTCCACCACGCGCACAGTTAATTAAAAATGCACTTGGTTTCATCGCGTCCAATTCGGCATGACTGATTAAATGACGGGTATCTTCCGTTAAAGGGCAATGCAGGCTTAAAAAATCCACTTGTGGCAATAAATCGGCAATTGGAATACGAGAGTCATCTGCCGGGCGGTTGGGCAAAGCGGCAATCAGTACTTTCATACCAAAGGCTTCAGCCAGTCTGGCAACAGCATGGCCCAACTCACCATAACCGACAATACCTAAGGTCTTGCCTGCCAGCTCCACAATAGGTGCATCCAATAGACAGAACTGGCTGGCTTTTTGCCACTTGCCCTGCTGTACTGCACGTTGATAGGTTAAAAATGAAGTGGCCAGATTGAGCATCAGCATAAGGGTATGCTGAGCGACGGCAGAGGTGCCATAAGCCTGACAGTTACACACCACAATGCCACATGCCTTGGCCGCAGCCAGATCGACATTATTGGTGCCCGTAGCAGAAATCAGGATCAGTTTCAGTTGAGGGCATTGCTGGATGGTTGCCGCGTCAATCATGACTTTGTTGGTAATAATGACATCGACATCGGCTACACGAGACTGAATCTCAGCAGCCGATGTGGCCGGGTATAAGACCAGCTGGTCAAATACTGCATGAAGTGCCTGAAAGTCCAAATCCTGTTGGTCTAAAGAAGCATAATCTAAATAAGCGGCTTTCATGGCTTTACCCTCAACCTTGTTTGACAATTTATTTTGATTGCCATTTAAAACAAGTCCTGCAGGGTTTTCAAGCAACTTACTGTCAGAAGTGGTTAATCTACAGACTTATCAATATGGTTACGCAGAGAACGGCGCACCTTATAAATCACATATACACTCAGAAAGATCAGAAAAATAAGAGAAGAACTGAGCAAGATCACTGCAGGATGCACACTTTCCGCGTGTGCAAAATTAGGCAGCATCAGTCCAAGAATAAAACAAATACTTGTAACTTGTTTGGATTGCATATATTTACTCCCTTGTCATATAAACAACCGGGAGCGGTGTGACTATTTCTCATACCGCCTAAGACCATATTAGGTCTTAGCAAACATAAGTCAAGTATTTGTTTTTTTAGATAAATTTTTTGGTTAGTTCATTTCACTTTGTGTCACAAACTGTGTATTTTTGTCGCTTGCGTCAACGAAACCGGAAGCGCCGTATTCATCTGTATGCAAATTCAGATGTTTATAGCTGAACATATAAAAATCAGCATAGCGTTTCATAATAATCGGATGCATGCCTACATTTAATTCATCCTGCTCCTTGACCAGTTTCATGATATGCCGGTCATTCATCACTACCAGATAACGTTCATCATTCAGATTGATGGTCAGCAAGCCATTACCTTTGGCATAGATTGGAATCAGGAATTTATGGTTCAGTGCAATCGCATCACCGGTATAGCTTTCGATCTTGTTGCTGATCACATTAAAGACCAGTGCATGTCCATAGGCATCCAGCAATAACTGGCGCTTTTCCTGCGGCAGATTGACGTGAATCCCAAGCTTGAGCAGATCCTGCTGATCGACCTGTTTATTACTCAGCAATTCACGCAAAATCACCTGTTTCTGGGCTGCATCAAAAAATTGAGTATCCAGCAATAGGTCATTATTTTTCAGGATACGTCCTAAAGCAAAACGATGCCTCGGCAAGATATTCTCAATCACCTTGCGATAGTAGAACTTGCTGTTTTTCTTGACCCGACGCATTTTCTGGTAGAAATAACTTTCATCATATTCATGCAATAAAAAGTCATACAACAGCTCGGAACTGGCCAGAACAGCGATGGCGTCATGGCCGGTAAATGGCAGATGCAGTACATGATGCTGCGGAAGTACGGCTTCTAGTTTCAGGTAATGTACCCGGTCTTCGGTGCAATACGGGTCATATACCAGAATATATTCCCGTTCCGGACTGACATCTTCTGCCTCAATCCGCATGCCTTCATTCAGCTCGGGCTGGTAAAACATGTTGTAGCGGGCATCTTCGACATCTTCCGGATCAATCGAATATTGCGGCACCATCGCCACCACTCGCTGAACATTCAGCAGATTGGAATATTTAATCGCAGCATAGCCACCCATGGAGCCACCATAGGCAATGCGCTGCTGAAACGGTGCAATCAGCTCGGCAATGGCTTGCAACATGTTCCACATGGAACTTTTTGGAAACCAAGATTTATGTTTGGGCATGATTCCCAAAACATTAAATTCAAATTTCGCTAATGATTTTTCGGCATTGATGCTCAAGCCCTTGGCACGGGTAATCAAATCTCCAAATGAAAAAATCAATTCTGAAGATGACCCCGGCATAAAAATTGCGCGTATATGCTCATCTTCAAAAACAATCTGCTTATCCATAACTTTCCCGTGCTGGTGAATCTAACTTTTCGGCAACAATTCACTCAATGAATAGGGCCGAAAAAGTGAATATGCTATTTTATATCGATGAAAAAGATTAAAAAGCGCAAAATATGACACAATCACTGCATCCTGCAGCTCAACAAGGGTTTAGTACAGCGGCTGAGCTTTATCAGCAGGTACGCCCTGACTATCCGGCAGATCTTAGCCCATGGCTTACCGAGACACTGTCATTGCCTGTAGATGCAGATCTTGTTGATTTGGGAACAGGAACAGGTAAATTTATTCCCTATTTGCGTCCGCTCAGCAGCCACATCACCGCCATTGATCCTGTCCCTGAGATGCTGGCCCAGTTAAAACTGGCACATCCGGATATTCATACCCTTGAAGGGATGAGCCACCAGCTTCCCCTGACCGATCATAGCGTGAATGCAGTGTTTTGTGCACAGTCATTTCACTGGTTTGCCAATCTGGAAACCTTAAAGGAGCTGGATCGGGTACTGAAACCTCAAGGCTTTCTGGTACTGGTCTGGAACCAGCGTGATATTACAGTCGACTGGGTCAAAGCCCTGGCAGATTGTATTGCGCCACTGGAAGGTGATACGCCACGCTATCATAGTGGTGCCTGGCGTAAAGTATTTGAAGAACAGAATCTCTTTCAGCCTTATGCTGAAACGCAAATGCGCCAGCTGCAGCATGGCCCTGTCGAGCAGGTGGTTTCCAAACGCTTATTGTCAACCAGCTTTATTGCCGCACTTCCAAAAGAACAGCAACAGCAGCTCAAGCAGCAATTCGAACAAATTATCAAAAATTATACGGACAAAGGTGCAGAAGATATGATTAATTTCCCTTATGTCACCTATGTTTATGTATTCAAAAAAAATAATTAGGAACAGGATTCAATCATGCACACGATTCAATTGATGTCACGAACTGCACTTTTCACTGCCGCCATGTTTTTGATGGCCTGTGACCAGAAAAGTTCACAATCTGTAGAACAGCAGGCAACAGAAGACTCTGCATCAGAGGAAATCATGCAGGAATTGAAAACTGGACCCGTAAAAAACTTCCCTAAAACGGAAGATGATCCCCATGATATTGCTGTCTTGAATGACTATGAAGAACGTTTTCAGGAAATGAGCGCGGATCTGGAAGCTGAGCTCAATGGCATGCGCAATGATGACAATCTGACTCCGGAATTTGTCCAGCAACGTCAACGCGATCATGTCCAGTCTTCGCTAAATATGCTCAAAGATCTGGAGCTTAAAACTGAACAGGGCCGTTATATTCAGGGTTTGATGTATCAATACTGGGAACATCAGGAAAAACTGGTGAATAGTCCGAAATCTCAGGCCTCTACCGTAAATGAAGCCAGTGAAAATGTAAAAGGTCTGGGCAAATATCTACATGCCCAAGAGCAACTGGAACGCTGGCGTTCGCAATATCCAGAGATGACCACCGCAAATAAAGCCCCAGCACAATAAATAATACATTTCAGGAAGCGGACGCTTCCTGAAATTTTATATGCAGTTCTAAGATTTAACTTTCACTTTCTGATGAATGCGTATTATTGAGCTTGAACTAAATAGTGCTGCACCCCTTCTGCGGCTGCACGTCCAGTGGCAAAACAGGCTGTCAGCAAATAACCACCCGTAGGCGCATCCCAGTCCAGCATTTCACCACATAAGAACACATGTGGATTGGATTTAAGCTGAAGCTGCTCTGACAGAACCTCGCGTTTAACGCCACCTGCACAGCTAATCGCTTCCTGTATAGGACGGAAACCTGTTAAAGGAATTTTTAATTGCTTAATCTGCTGTGCTAATTCAGTAGCATTTTGCCAAAGTGGCTTTGGTAACAGTTCACGCACCAGAGCAGCTTTTGCACCATCCAGACCTGCTTTCCGCCAGATATTATTCAAAGACTGCTTTTTACTTGGCTGTAATTTTTTAGCCAGCTGCTCTAAGGTTTGATCCGGAAAAAGATCCAGATTCAGCTGCATTGGCTGACCCTGTTTCAGCTGTTGACGCAGTCCCCGGTCCTGTTTATAGATTAGACCACTTTCCAGACCATAGTGACTGATCACGATATCTCCCATGGTCTTGTCACCGCCATCAACCCAAGCCTCGACCCGTTTTAGGGGCTGACCGAAGATTGGCTGCATAAACTTGGACCATGGATATTCCACACCCGCATTACTGGCTTGAAAAGGTTCAATCTCGCTGCAATCAAGCCATGCTTGCCATTTCCCATCACTGCCGAGTTTTGACCATGACACTGCACCACAAGCCAAAACAATCGCATCAAAGTTTTCTGTGAATGCGCAATCATTTTTTAAATCATGGATCTGTAGCTGATGATTTTTCAGATCTAGAATTTGATGACGATAATGAAATTGTACCCCTTGCTCAGTTAAACGTTTTAACCAGACACGCAATAGTGGAGCGGCTTTCATTTCTGTAGGAAAAACTCGACCTGAAGAACCAATATAAGGTTCAATGCCAAGATTTTTCATCCAGTTTTGAATCCATATCGCATCCCAGCGTTTGATCCAAGGTTCTAACCAGTCTACCTGATCATAACGCTGCACAAACTGCTCGACGGGTTCGGCATGAGAAATATTTAGGCCGGTTTTCCCAGCCATCAGGAATTTACGGGCAGCCGAAGGCTTCTGTTCAAACACATGAACTTCATAATCAGACTGGCTCAGAACTTCTGCAGCCATCAAGCCTGCCGGGCCAGCACCCACAATTGCAATGTGCTTCGTCATGGCTTATTCCGCTGAACTCGCATTCTGCCCTTGTAGCGGCTGAAACTCATCAAAACGTGTTGTATAGCCTTCCGGTTTACTAATAATCAATTGCTGGCACAACTCACCACGCTCTAGATATTTAATTTCAAAATGAGTTCTTGCCGAGTCTTGGCCAATGACTTCTTTAACGAAAGGCAGCTTCCACAGGTTTTGAACCTGCTGTTCTGCTTCATCAATATATTCAGGAATATTGCTGGCTAAAGTGATCGTGCCACCGGTTTTTAAACGCGATAATAAAAACTCAAAAAATGGCATATTCAGCCAGCGCTGTGCCGGATTATGCGGCTCAGGGTTCGGATATAAAATAAAGAACTGTTCCACTTGTGCTGGATAGAGTGCATGCACAATCCAGGGCAAGGCATCGGCATGAACCGTCTGTAAATTCGGCTGTCCTTCCAGCGCATGCTGTTTTTGCATGGCTAAAAATTTCTCTCGAGTCCGTTCGATCGCAATCAGCTTGCTGTCTGGATTGATCTGGGTAAAGAGCAATGCGTGTTTACCTTTGCCCGCACCGATTTCCACACAAACCGGTTCAGAACTGATACTTTGGAAATCACGAGGCGCATGCATACGCTGTGCTTGAAATTGACGAATCGACATAATCAGATCAAACTAATAAAAACTGTATAAGTCTAACAAGTGCAGTTATATTTGCCTAATCGAAGCTTTATTTTTCTAGGGAGTGCGCTGATGTCAACCACTTTAAAATGTCCACGCTGTGGCAAACTGACCACTTGGGAAAATAATGAATTTCGTCCTTTCTGCTCGGAACGCTGCAAAATGATTGATCTAGGCGCTTGGGCCAGTGAGGAATACAAACTGCCAACCCAAGATGCTCCCGCAGCTGAATCTTCTGAAGAAGACTGAACCTTTTAAAATATCCTATCACATTAAGCATATCCTAAATAATCACATGATTTTTATAAAAGGCTTGTAGAAAACCAACACAAGTTAACAGCACATATGCCAGTTTAATACTATGTTCTTACGCAGAAATATCACATTATTTTAGAGCAAGAACATGGGCTACATTATTCTAAAGATCATTTTAATTGGGGTAGGAATACTTGCGATATTGTCATTAGGGATAGGCATTTTCCAACAGGATGGCTTATTTATTGTTGTTGGAATTCTCCTTGCCATTATGACTTGGCTGATCTACGCACAAACCCGTCAGTCTTTAAATAATCCTTTTAGCAAATAAAAAGACCAGCTAGGCTGATCTTTTCACCTACTTTAACCGGCTTTTCCCGCAACGAAAGGATTATGCTGTTTTTCAAAACCAATATTACTAATCGGACCATGTCCTGAAATAAACCGGGTTTCATCCGGCAGACTAAAACATTCGCGCTGGATTGAATCGAGTAGCTGTTGGTAATCGCCACGCGGAAAATCTGTCCGTCCAATTGAGCCTTTAAACAGTACATCCCCTGTCCATAACAAAGCATGGTTCCTGTTATAGAACATTACATGACCTGGAGTATGGCCCGGGGCAAAACGTACTTCAAACTCTTCATCACCCAGTTTGAGAACTTCTCCACCTTCCAGCCATTGCGTGACTTCTACTTTTTCCGGAATCGGAAAACCGTAACGGGCAGACACTTCCTGAATCATATCTAACCAGAATGCATCGTCCTTATGCGGACCAATCACCGGCACATCCCAAACTTTTTTTAAAGCACCAACTGCTCCAGCATGATCGAGATGGCCATGAGTCAGCCATAAAGCCTTGACCGTTAAGCCCAGTGCTTCTACTTCCGCTTTTAATTTTTCAGGTTCGCCCCCTGCATCAATCAAAACAGCCTCTTTACTGTCGCTATCCCAAAGAATCGAGCAGTTTTGCTGAAATGCAGTCACAGGAACAATTTTGACTTGTAACATAGGATAAGAAACCTCAAAAGATTAATGGGCAAGCGTCTGGTTCAATGCTTCAAGATTAGCCTGTAACAGCGTATTGAGCAATTGCACATGATCTTCACGGTTGTTCAAAGCCGGAATATAACTGTAGCTTTCCCCGCCATTGGCCTTGAAGGTCTCCCCATTTTCCATGGCCAGCTCTTCCAGTGTTTCTAAACAGTCAGCCGAGAAAGCCGGACTCATCACCTGAATTGATTTCACGCCCTGTTTGCCCCACTCTTCAATTAAGGCATCCGTATAAGGCTTAACCCACTCCTGTTTACCAAACCGGGACTGGAAACTAATTGCATATTGATCTTCAGATAGACCTAAAGCTTCTGCAACCAGTTTGCCTGTGATCCGGCAACGATCCGCATAAGGATCACCTTTATCGGCATAGGGCTGCGGGATACCATGAAATGACATCAATAGTTTTTCCGGCTGCCCATGAATCGCCTGATAATCCCGAACACTTTGTGCCAGTGACTGAATAAATAAGGGATGCTGATAATAATCGCGGATAATCGACAGACCAGGTAAATTGCGCTGTTTCAGCACCCATTTTGCGACTGCATCATACAGAGGTGCGGTAGAGGTCGCTGAATACTGGGGAAATAACGGAAACAGAATAATATGATCTTGCGGTTGAGCCGAAATCTGATCAAGAACACCCTGAATATTAGGATTGCCATAAGTCATGGCAGGCACCACATTCAGTTCAAATTGCGGATATTGTTCAATGAGTTTGGCCTTTACTTGACTCACCTGCTGCAGCAGAATCTCACGCATCGGTGAATCCTGACCCCAGACCTGTGCATAAGCCTGGGAAACTCGCTTGGGACGGAACGGTAAAATAAATAAACGCAGGATGAGTTGCCAGATCGGCTTGGGAATTTCAATGACACGCTGATCAGATAAAAACTGCTTCAGGAAATCGCGTACTGCCGGCACAGTCGGTGCATCAGGTGTGCCTAAATTTGCCAATATAATTGTAACTTTCGGTTTAGCTGTAGAAAACATGCAGTACGCCCGTCGTGGTATCAACCCGCTTACTTTAACAGCTTTTTACTTATTCTCTATATGGATTAATACACTGACTTATATTGAAAAGTACGATCTTTATCCAGCAAGTTACTATCCAGCAGTTTTTGTGCCTTAGGCGTAATCTGCCAAAGCAGACGCTGACGGTCATCACGGCCTGACGGCACAATCCAGTCATTCTGGCGCATCTGCAATTTCAGGCTATGCAAGGCGCGAATATTAATCTGGGCACGGGCTACAGCATGCGCGCGCGGCATTTCCGCTCGTGCATCTTCCAGACCGGTTTCATTCAAATACTCATTCATACGCTTGGAGAAAAATTCCTCCGGCGTCGGATTAATGAAGGTAGAACCGAGAATAGCCAGCAATTGTGCCCAGGTCAGTCTCTTCTGAACTTTCAGCTCTTTAAAGTTACCATCCTGATAGGCATGCATACGGTATTCGAAGGAGAAAACTTCATGCATAGACACTTTCGGCAGGCTCAGGAAAGGATCCACTTCACGTGTCCCCCCATCGCGTTCCAGTTGGGCCACTTTGGCTTTGAGCTGGTCAATCTCGTCATGCAAGGCTTGAGTATTCTGCGGACGTACCCAGCCACTTACTGGATAACGTTCCAGCATTTGCGGCATGTTCAAACGTACCGCCATTTCCAGATCGCGCAAGGTACGATAGCAAAAGACCTGATCAGCTTCCTGCTGCAATAACTGACGAAATTCTTTAAATTTTTCTTGTAATTCAGGTTTCGCATCGTGCAAGGAAGGATCACGTGAAGCCGGATCTTCATGCATAAACACAATAATCGGTTTCTGCTTGGTCACAGCGTAAATGTATTCCAGATGCATATAACCTACACCGGAAACCGACTGCTCGCCATACTGGCTACCCAGCAGAATCACCACATAATCACAATCATCAATCTGGCGACGTGCAAATGCAGTATTTAAAGGAGTGCGTTGTTCCAGCCCCCAGGAAAAGAAACCCATGCCGACCAAAGTTTGTGACAAGATGATCCGCTCTGGCTGCATTTCTGCACCAGAGGTGGAGATAAACACCTGATAACGTTTATCGAGCATTGGTTATCCTCTTTTACTGCACATTGATCTGGCCGGCTAAACCCTGCCCTGACACAATATGACGACCCCAGTATAAAAATATATCTTTCAAAATTATAAGATGAGTGACGGTCGCCTAGCTGACTTCTGTCTCCATATTGCTGACCTGCCATTTAATATCGGCTGGAATCAGATGCCCTAAAATCGGCTGGAGCTGTTCAGCATTTTGACCACTAACCACAAGTCGGATTTTTAGACTGTCCTTGCACTCATGTTCAAATAATAACCCATTTTTGATCAAAATTCGGGCCGTTTGTCTCGCAACCGCGAATCCTGAGTCAATTAATGTCAGCTTTTGACCAAAAATATACTGAATTGACGATTTTAGGAAGGGGTAATGTGTACATCCTAGCACTAAATAATCAGCACCCTGATCAACAACCGGTTGTAAAATCTGAGTTAATGTCGCCAGACACTCAGGACTCATCTGCTGACCGGCTTCTACAAAAGGCACCAGATCCAGACAGGTCACCGGAATTACTTTGACCTGTGCCGGCTCGGCAAAACGGGTCATGACATCCTTAATCAGCTGGCCACGAAAGGTTGCAGGTGTGGCCAGAACGGCCACCGTTTTGGATTGGGTATTGAGGACTGCAGGTTTGAGCGCTGGCACCAGTCCAATGATAGGAAAGTTTTCACCATAATGCTCACGTAAATAATCCAGGCTAAATGCAGAAGCGGTATTACAGGCAACGACTGCAACTTTACAGCCTTCACGATACAGCCATTCAATCGCTCGCGCAGTTAGGTCACGGATTTCCTGATCTTTACGGGGCCCATAAGGTACGTAAGCCGTGTCGGCATAATAAACAAAGCGTTCATTGGGCAAATACCGGGCAATTTCCAAAGCAACCGACAACCCTCCCACACCAGAATCAAAAATCCCGATAGGTGCATCAGCACTGGCTTTAGGCATGGGATCTACTAAGGGATAAATCGGTTGGATAGCGCTCATAACGTTGCTAGTTGCTCGTTTCAAATGACCTTGCGACAAAGCTTAAACCTCAGGTGCTTAAATGCAAGTCTAAATCACCACTTTTCAAGCTTAAAACCGTCTCTCCAGCAGCATTTTCACCAAGCTCGCCCATCTCCACCAGATGTAAAAAAGCAGCCCGCTGAATAAGCGCATTGATTCCAAAACGCACATGCACATAAGGGCGCAATTCATCCTGATACTGACGCATAAAGATAGGATGTTCGCTATCGACAATAATGATGTCCTGAGTCGTGGTGGTCAGTTGCAGGTAAGTCCTGCCTTCAATCTTGACCTGATCGACCTGATTTACAAACAGAGGTTCATCTTCGACCTCGATTTCAATCATTTCAACCGGCGTCTTTAGATAGAATTTTCCTTCTTCTTTCCAGAGTACCGTGGAAAACAAGTCTATCATCGGCTGACGCTTGATCAATTGACCTTCGTGCCACCATTCTCCATTGGCCAAAACCTTGAGATCCATTGCGCCACAATGCTTTGGCTGCCATTGATCCAAAGGCGGGATTGACCTTTTGTGACTGCCCTGTGCATCTTTTAAGTATTGTGCGATATCCATTAAATTTTTATCATCGCTAGAAGCTACTTTTTTCGTCGGATTTTTATCGGGTGCTGACTTATTCATATAAAGAAGACCTTAATGACGGAAAAATAATATGTTTCAGCCAATTGGCTTAACCTGGGTTTAAAACTATACTAGCCCAGATGCTTAAAGACACTACTATTTTTGTGTCTAGGAATTCAGAACACTCATGGCAGCACCCAATCATCCGATTATGGTTGCCACCGAATAGAAATATGAGGAGTCCTACATGGAACACATCGAACGTGAATCGATGGAGTTTGACGTTGTGATCGTAGGTGCGGGTCCTGCCGGCCTGTCTGCTGCAATCAAGATCCGTCAACTTGCAATTGAAAACAATTTAAATGATCTGTCCGTTTGTGTCGTAGAAAAAGGCTCCGAAGTCGGTGCACATATTCTTTCGGGTGCTGTGCTTGAACCACGTGCCATGAACGAACTATTCCCGAACTGGAAAGAAGAAGGTGCACCTTTAAATGTGCCAGTGACAGAAGATAAAACTTTCTTCCTTCTTTCAGATGAAAAATCACAAGAAGCACCGCACTGGATGGTACCGAAAACCATGCACAATGATGGCAACTATGTCATCTCACTCGGTAATGTGGTGCGCTGGTTAGGCCAGAAAGCTGAAGAGCTGGAAGTATCGATCTTCCCAGGCTTTGCTGCTTCAGAAATTCTGTATCATGAAGATGGTACGGTGAAAGGTATTCAAACCGGTGATATGGGGATTGGCAAAGATGGCGAACCGACGCATAACTTTGCGCCAGGTTATGAGCTGCATGCCAAATATACGATTTTTGCTGAAGGCTGCCGTGGTCATTTAGGTAAACGCCTGATCCAGAAATTCAACCTGGATAAAGATGCTGATCCGCAGCACTACGGTATCGGGATTAAAGAACTGTGGGAAATTGATCCAGCGAAACACAAACCAGGTCTGGTAATGCACGGTGCGGGCTGGCCTTTATCTGAAACCGGTTCTTCAGGTGGCTGGTGGTTATACCACGCTGAAAACAACCAGGTGACTCTGGGCATGATCGTGGATCTTTCTTATGAAAATCCACACATGTATCCATTCATGGAAATGCAGCGCTGGAAAACCCATCCACTGATCAAACAGTACTTGGAAGGCGGTAAGCGTATTTCTTATGGTGCGCGTGCCATAACTAAAGGTGGTTTTAACTCCCTGCCGAAATTTACCTTCCCGGGTGGATCTTTAATTGGTGATGATGCAGGATTCCTGAACTTTGCCAAGATCAAAGGCTCACACACTGCCATGAAATCCGGCATGCTCTGCGGTGAAGCAGTCTTTGAAGCGATTGCTGCCGGTGTAGAAAAAGGCGGTGATCTGGCGATTGCGCGTGTGACCGAGGGTGAAGACTTCTTCGTGAAAGAACTCACATCTTATACAGACAAGTTCAACAATAGCTGGTTGAAAGAAGAGCTGTATAGCGCGCGTAATTTTGGCCCTGCGATGCACAAGTTCGGTCAATGGATGGGTGGTGCATTCAACTTCATCGACCAGAACGTGTTTAAAGTACCATTTACCCTGCATGACCTGATGCCAGACTTTAAAACTCTGAAAACAGTTGATGCAGTGAACTTCAAGCCGAACTATCCAAAACCGGATGGTAAGCTGACGTTTGACCGTCTGTCTTCAGTGTTTGTATCGAACACGGTACATGAAGAAAACCAGCCGGCACATTTGAAACTGACCGATGCTTCGATTCCGGTAGATGTCAACTTACCGAAATGGGATGAGCCTGCACAGCGCTACTGCCCGGCAGGTGTGTATGAAATCATGGAAAATGATGACGGTTCGAAACGCTTCCAGATCAACGCAGCGAACTGTGTACACTGCAAGACCTGTGACATCAAAGATCCATCTCAGAATATCACCTGGGTAACACCGGAAGGTGGCGGTGGTCCGAACTACCCTAATATGTAATGCTTAATTAGCTTGCATAAGCCTCTAAAATAATTAATTATTTTAGAGGCTTTTTTATATGGCGGATTCAAGCGGCAAGTGCAACAGTATAAAAACCAGCCATAACTTCACTCGGTGTATACCAACCTAGTGTTTTTCTAGGACGATGGTTGAGTGCAAACTCTATCTGCTCTATTTGTTCGTTTGACACGCCATCAAACGATGATGATTTT
>NZ_JAALGV010000032.1:0-36215 GCF_011174875.1 Acinetobacter sp. GFQ9D191M | reverse complement strand
CCTCATGTTTGAATTCGCCCTAGATTAAAAGACTGAAGAGCAACCTAAGTTGCTCTTTTTTTTGCTCGATTTTTTAAATAAAGTTTCTATAATGCGGAGGTTAATTCTAGATAAGATGAACGAAGATGATTCGTTTGATGCAGGCTGCGGATGTACCAGCCGTTGCCAAGATTGAAACCAAAGTACAATCCCATCCCTGGACCTTTAAACAATTTGAAGATGCTGTTACTGCTTATCAAAGCACTGTGATTGAACAGGCGGGGCAAGTCGTAGGATTCTGCATTTTACAGCCGGTGCTGGATGAAGCCAATTTATTACTGATGGCGATTGATCCTGCACAACAGGGTAAGGGATTGGGTTATCAGCTATTAGATGAATCCATCCAGTTGCTGAAAAATAGTCCAGTACAAATCTTTCTGGAAGTACGTGAAAGCAATACTGCTGCAATTAAACTGTATGAAAAAACCGGTTTTCATCAGATTGATCTGCGCAAGAACTATTATCCGAATTCGAATGGCACTCGGGAACATGCCATTATTATGGTGAAGTCCTGTACTGATGATTTTGCCAGCCTGTTTAAATAATATTCCAGCTCTTATTTGACGACTAAATTACTTGATGATGGGATTATTCCATCCGCTAGGCAAGGTCGTCATCAAGGAGTTTCCCAGATGTTCAATCTCCACAGGGGTAAGGGTGCGGTTTAATCGGCGCCATTGCCCGTCAATCAATAATTCAAGTGGCAGGTATTGAGACTTGTAGTTCATTTTGGCTGAATGTGGAACCCAGTAGCCCAAATACACAAACTGTAAGCCAAGTTTTTGAGTGTGCTCAATCTGTTTCAGAATCGCAAAGGCACCAAGGGAACGGCGGTTCTCATCAGGATCAAAGAAAGTATATACCGCTGAAACGCCATCATCGAGCAGGTCACAAGTCGATACACTGATCAGACGATCATCTTTCCATAATTCCAGAAAGAAACTATCGGTACAGCTTTGCAGTAAAAACTTTTCAAACTGGTCATGGCTAGGTGGATACATGTCGCCATCTGCATGGCGTTCATTAATATAACGTTCATAGAGGGCGTAATGTATATCTGTGGCCTGTTCAGGATGGGTAATTTTAACCGTCAAATCCTGATTACGTTTCCAGGCTTTTTTTTGCGAGCTGTTCATTTGGAATTCATGAACAGGAATACGTGAAGATAAACATTGACGGCACAGGTGGCATTCAGGCCGATAGACAAAATCACCACTACGACGGAAACCGGTACGAGAAAGCTCGGACAGCGTCACTACATCAATACGGTGCGCTGGATCAAGAAAAACCATGTGCGCGGACTTGTTGGGCAGATAGCTACAGTCATGCGGCGGCGTAATATAATACTGTAAATCGTTCAGTAGGGACTGTGGTTGATAAGAGTTCATAGCAAGTGCCCTCTGTTATTTTCATTCACTTAATCGCGCAGACTGCGCTATTGTTTTACTTGAAAATACACCGTCTTGATACTTTTTCCAATTGATCGCAGGCTGTTTTATCACATCTTGTAACGATTTAAGATATGTATGGCGAGAAATTGTACAGGCACCTAGACTCATCAAGTGATCATTCACCAATTGACAGTCAATCCAGGGCAGCTGATTTTCTCTGCCAATCAGCATCAGGGCATAGAAAGCCATTTTAGAAACATCGGTCTGGGTGCTAAACATGGATTCACCGAAACAGCCCTTGCCGATAGTCACCCCATAGAGTCCACCTACTAGGCGATCTTCATCCCAAACCTCAATACTATAACCATAACCCGCATTAAACAGGTCGCAATAACCTTGAATGATCTCTTCACTAATCCAGGTCTCATCTGCATAAGCGCGAGGCAATGAGCAGGAACGGATGACTCTTTCAAAAGCATGATTCACCGTAATTTTATAATCCTGTTTTTTCATGCTTCGAAGCAGGGATTTACTTGGATGATAATCTTCTGGCCGAATAATACAGCGTGGTTCCGGACTCCACCAGCAGATCGGATCACCTTCAGAAAACCAGGGGAAGAGACCATGGGTATAGGCCTCATACAAAGTAGAAGGGGAGAGGTCTGCACCGATACAAATCAGGCCTTCACCCTCAAGATCTGCTTCTTCAGGATTGGGGAAAATGTACTGTGAAGGAGGAAGAAGATGCATGCAGAACCCTGATCTTGAAATAGACTGTTTTTATCATACATAAAAAAACCGCCCATGATGGACGGTCTTTTTATTTTCGCTGCTTAGTCTAATTTACCCATTGCATCGAGATATTTTTCTGCATCCAGTGCCGCCATACAGCCTGAACCTGCAGAAGTAATCGCCTGACGGTAGATACTGTCTGCGATATCGCCTGCAGCAAATACACCCGGGATAGAGGTTTGAGTGGCATTGCCCGCGGTACCACTTTGCACCTGAATATAACCATCACGCAGTTCTAGCTGGCCTTCGAACATGGTGCTATTTGGTTTATGACCAATAGCAACAAACAGACCTGAAACTTCAACATCCTGAGTTGAATCATCTTGGGTGGATTTCAAACGTACCGCAGTGACGCCAGTGGTATCACCCAACACTTCTTCTACCTGATGATTCCAGATAATACTGATTTTGCCTTCTTTTTCTTTTTCAAAAAGATGGTCTTGCAGGATTTTTTCAGAACGTAGTGTGTCACGACGGTGAACCAGGGTCACGTGAGAAGCGATGTTAGAGAGATATAACGCTTCTTCAACAGCGGTATTACCACCGCCCACAACCATGACTTTTTGCTCTTTATAGAAGAAACCATCACAGGTTGCACAAGCGCTCACGCCTTGACCCATAAATGCAGCTTCTGATTCCAGACCCAGGTATTGCGCAGTTGCACCAGTACAAATGATCAGGGCATCACAAGTGAACTCTTCCATATCGCCTTTCAGGACGAATGGACGAACGTTAAGGTCAACTTCATTGATATGATCATAAACAATTTCAGTACCAAAACGTTCTGCATGAGCCTGCATACGTTCCATTAAAGCTGGACCAGTCAGACCTTCAGGATCGCCAGGCCAGTTATCTACTTCAGTCGTTGTGGTTAATTGACCACCCAGTTGCAGACCTGCAATCAGGGTCGGTTTTAAGTTTGCACGCGCTGCATAGACTGCTGCGCTATAGCCAGCAGGGCCAGAACCTAAAATAATCAGTCGTGAGTGACGTGCGCTCATTCGCTGCATCCTTTTTTATTTAGAAATTTATTGAATTATACGTGAAACTGTATAACAGTGGTGTGAGATTAAAGTCGATATTATTGATCATCGAAATCGATTTGGGCTATATAGAAGAAGTACACAATAATGCATCTTTTTTGATGCAACAGGTGCATAATATGCATTTTATTGCGACGCTTTTTTTGAAGCATACCAGCAAAAGAATATTCATGAAGAATTGGTTACAGGACAGTATATGACAGCGGTGTCGAGTGCCTATGCACAGCGCTTAGTAATGACATTATTTTTAGTCTCATTTGGGATTTATCTGTTTCTTGCAACAGTGACCTATACACCATTTGATCCGGGGTGGATGCATATCTCTAGTGATACGCAGACAGTTTCAAATGCCAGTGGGGTTGCAGGGGCCTGGATTTCAGACCTGTTATTTGGCTTTCTCGGCTGGGCAAGCCTGCTGATCCCTGTGTATCTGTTTATGGAAGCAATCCAGGTCTGGTGGCCGCGCAGCTTCCTGAACCGTCCATTCCGCTATGCTGCCCAATTCTTCCTGTTATTGACTACATCGGCGTTGTTGTTCCTGTTCTGGCAAGTTCCAGCCGATACGCTGGATAATTCTTCAGGCGGGATCATTGGCTATGAGCTGGGCCAAAGTCTTGAACAATTACTAACTGTCTATGGCGCAGCTTTTTTCTTGCTGGTGCTTTGGGTGGTTCTGTTTACCTTGGCATTTGGTGTGAAATGGAACAAGACCTGGAGCAGTCTCAAGGCAACACCTGCTTATCTGCAAGACCTGTTCTACCGTAATGTGCCAGAAGGTATGTCTGATTTTGACCGTACCGCACCTGTAATGAAAAAAGAAGCGGTAAAAGCAGCTGCCAAAAAAGTGACAGTACCAGTCACTGCCGCACCTGAGCATGATCTGGTAGAAGTCGACCCTGTAGTTCGTGATCATGTCGCTGAACGCCTGTTTGAGGATTTTGCAGATAAAGAATCGCACCAGCCTCACCACTATGAAGAAGATATTTCTGAACCTGTACAGACATCAGCTTCAGAACCTGTTCAGGAACAAGCACCGCGAACAGTAGAGCCGGATCGTGTGGTGGCAACAGGGGAGGTGTGGCGTGCGTTACATTCCAATGAAGACCAGCGTCACAAGCAGGATATCGATGCTTTGCTTAAAGCTGCAGAAGAAGAGCAAGCTGATTTTTCTCCTGATGCATTTGCAGCTGCGTCAACGAATCACAATGCTCATGAAGTGACATCATCATCTACCGCCAAGAATAATCTGGACTGGGATGATGATGAAATTTTTGATGAGTTATTGGCCGCAGTCCCGCAAGGTAAAACCGCAACGGATGTGCATAGCCCGTTCAATTCAGCAGCAGCTGAAAAATCCCTCAGAATTGTAGAAGATGCTGGAACAATCAGCTCAACTGCGGCTGCTCCACTTATGGCTGCACATGCGATTAAAAATACCAGCCTGGAAGCGGACTTTGAGGATCTGGACGATTTACTGGTTGAAGCTGATGAACCAAAACCTGCACCTGTACGTGCATCAAGTTATGCCCAATCTTCTGCTTTTGTTCAGGCACCGATTCAGCGTGTAGAGACAGCAGCTCAAACCGCAGCGACCAATGCAGCAGTTCGGGAAGCATTGTCCAAAGAAGAGTTTATTGAAGCTTGGCATGAAACTGCCGGTAAGCCTCAGGATGAAGACGAGTTTGACTTCGATGCGCCACTGACCGATGCCGCTGGTCGTCCAATGTCACGTGCCATGCAGGTCGCTGAGCGCCGTAAAGACCTGTCACCATTGCCGGGTCTGGAATTGCTGGATAAAGTCGATCCGAACAAAAAAGTGAATTTCACTGAAGAGCAATTATCCCGTTTATCAGAACTTCTGGAAATCAAGCTTCAGGAATTTAACGTTAAAGCCAAAGTGGTCGAGGCTCAGCCAGGCCCAGTCGTGACCCGTTTTGAACTGGACCTTGCGCCTGGTGTGAAAGCTTCCAAAGTCACTAATATTTCACGTGACTTGGCCCGTTCGATGTCAATGGCTTCAGTACGTGTAGTCGAAGTTATTCCAGGTAAGCCTTATATCGGCATTGAAGTTCCGAACAGTAGCCGTGAAATGGTGCGTTTGATTGAACTGGTACAGATTCCAAAATTCAATGATCCAGATGGCATTTTGTCGATGGCCATGGGTAAGGATATTTCGGGCAATCCGGTGATTACTGAACTGGGTAAAGCACCGCATATGCTGGTAGCAGGGACTACGGGTTCTGGTAAGTCGGTGGCGGTTAACTCGATGATTCTATCGATGCTATTGAAGTACACACCAGACCAGTTACGCCTGATCCTGATCGATCCGAAACAGCTTGAATTGGCCAACTATAACGATATTCCACACCTGTTAACCCCAGTTGTGACCGATATGAAAGATGCAGTCAGTGCCTTGAACTGGTGTGTGAATGAAATGGAACGTCGTTACAAACTGATGTCTTTCCTGAAAATTCGTAAGCTCAGCGACTATAACCGTAAGGTAGAAGAGGCGCTTGCCAATGGTGAAGAGCTATTTGATCCAACCTGGAAAGCGAGTGAATCAGTCGCAGGGGAACGTGCACCGCGCTTAACGCCATTGCCATCGATTGTGATTGTTGCCGATGAGTTCGCGGATATGATCATGCAGGTCGGTAAGAAAGCTGAAGAGATGATTACCCGTCTGGCACAAAAATCCCGTGCTGCCGGTATTCACCTGTTACTGGCAACTCAGCGTCCCTCAGTAGATGTGATCACTGGTCTGATCAAGGCGAATATTCCGACACGTGTCGCACTTCGTGTGAACTCGAAAATCGACTCACGTACCATTCTCGATGCAGGTGGTGCAGAAGATCTGCTCGGTCATGGTGATATGCTGTTCCTTGGCCCGGGTAAAATTGAGCCGGAGCGCGTACACGGTGCCTTTATTGCCGATGATGAAGTGAACCGGATCTGTGATGCATGGCGTGAACGTGGGGCGCCTAACTATGTGGATGAGATCCTGACTCCATTTGATGAAGAACCGTCTAGTCGCGGCTTTGAGGATGGTGGAGATGGTGGATCTGATCGAGATGCGCTGTATGATCAGTGTGTGGCTTTTGTTTTGGAAACCCGCAAAGCATCAACTTCATCTTTGCAGCGTAAGTTCAGTCTGGGTTATAACCGTGCTGCACGGATCATTGACCAGATGGAAGAAAATGGCATTGTCAGCTCAATGGGTGCCAATGGGAAGCGTGAGATCTTGGTTTAAATCCAGAATCTCTAGCGATTAAAAAAGCCTGCTTTAAGCAGGCTTTTTTATGCATTACAACTTATGCAAATTTTTCTAATACTGCGAGGAACTCGGCACTTTGACGCGGATAAGTGGCAATCACGTCATGAATGCGCTGTCCTTCCGGATTGGTGGCGTTAAGATCGCGACCGTCTGCGACAAATTTGGTTAGTAGGCGTTCATAATCAAAAGGGCGCATATGCTTGAATGCATGATAAAGCACATGAAAATCTGCATTGACGCCTGCAGGAGGAAGCTGATTCAGGTAGGCATATACACGCTCATCTGACCATTCTTCGTTAAAGGTCGCTGGTTGAGATAATGCCATCGCAATCTCCTTGATGTAATTCTTCGGCATGAAAAAAGGCAAAATATGAGTTCGCAAGAGGCAAAGTCTTATCATGCACTTTGTCTATTCGAAGTATCACTTCACGTTTTGAGATGAGGTAAAAAAAATACTAATTACTATCAAGTCTACGCGAAGCCAAGCTTCTGGTCTTGCGTCTCAACAAAGCGGCGCTTTGTTGAGGCTCATATTTTGCCTTGAATCAATTTACTTGACTAATCAAAATTCAGATTATCGCTCTTCAGGTAAATTGATATTCATTTCAAGCATTTCAATGTTTGCTTCAGAACGTACCTGCATCTGAATGTGCTGTTCATCAACCCCGCGGACGTAGCGATTGACCACTTGCATGATCTCTGTCTTCATCTGGTCAATTTTATCCTGACTCAAACGGCGCCCCAAACCCTGTTCAGAAGCAACAATGACTTTCAAACGGTCTTTCGCGGTTTGTGCGCTTGATGGTTTATCCTCGCTACTAAAAAGTTTACTCCAGAATCCAGCCATGTTTACGCTCCAAATAATCGTGCTAACCAGCCCTTAGGTTTTACTTCGATATGACGGTAAGGGCGCTCTTCACCCAGGAAACGTGCTACAAGGTCATCATAAGCCTGACCTGCGGCAGATTCGGTAAAGTGAATCACTGGTTTACCTTCATTCGATGCCTGTAGAACGCTTGGACACTCAGGAATAACACCTAAGGTTGGAACACGTAAAATATCTTTAGAAATATCGTCAATCGTTAACATTTCCTGTTTATCGGCACGTTCCGGATTGAAACGGGTAATACACAGGTGTTTACGGATGCGACCTTCGTTTTGTTCTACTTTTTTAGTTTTACTATCTAACATGCCAATGATGCGGTCAGAGTCACGTACTGAAGAAATTTCAGGGTTAGTCACAATGATGGCTTCATCTGCATGGTACATGGCTAAAATGGCACCACGTTCAATACCTGCAGGTGAGTCACAGACGATATAATCAAATTCCTGTGAAAGCTCATCCATTACACGTTCTACGCCTTCATCAGTTAAAGCATCTTTATCACGTGTTTGTGAAGCAGGTAAAATATATAAATTTTCAATATCTTTATCGCGAATCAGTGCTTGTTGTAATCGTGCTTCGTTATTGAGAACATTTACAAAATCATATACTACACGGCGTTCACAGCCCATAATCAAATCAAGGTTACGCAAGCCTACATCAAAATCGATTACCACAGTTTTGTGGCCACGTAGGGCTAAACCTGTTGCAAAAGATGCACTTGTTGTAGTCTTACCTACGCCACCTTTGCCTGATGTTACGACAACAATTTTCGCCACCGAATCCACTCCTGTTATGGTTCAAATCCCCTATAAAATGGGGTTTTTGGTGTTTATTTATACATTAAAATTGTAGAGCTTCAAATACAAGCTCTTGTTGATCATTCAAGTAAATATGCACGGGTTTTTTCACAACATTCGGTGGAATGTCGTCGGCCACACAGTAAGTACCTGCAATAGAAATCAGTTCGGCCTCCAGCGCATGGCAGAAAATACGCGCTGCAGTATTGCCACCCGCACCTGCAATCACACGGCCACGCGCGCTGCCATAAATATGGATATTGCCTGAAGCAATCACTTCTGAACCACTGTTTATTCCGGCCGTAATAATAATGTCACCCTGATTCTGCACAATGCATTGGCCGGTGCGCAGAATTTCATCATGATAAGAAGTCACATGCGCAATAATAGGTGCTGCATCAGCTTTTTCATCGTCAGCAGTAGATTCAGGTTTGACTTCCACGACCTGTTCTTTGGTCGCCTTAATTTCCTGCAACTGACGGTCAGGTGGCAGAACAGGGAACTGAATCGCACGAGCCTGATCCCCCAGAATCCCTTCAGTCACCGCCATAGGCTGAACTTCGAGATCAATCAGTAACTGGATCAGGGCAATCAGTTCCTGGTCGACTGAACTTTCAATTACCGCCAATGTGCCTGGCGGAAAAGCCGCTTGTAATTTTGGTTTCAGTTGCTGGCGGATTGCATCATGATCATTGGTATCGAGGCTAATGCGTAGCGCATTGACCATTCTGCCTTTTATCCGTATGTCAGCCATAATTTTTCCTTAATACTTCTGACTTGCTGTTTTATGTCGAAGCAATGTTGTAAATAGTGCAAATCCTAGAACAAATTTCGTTAATTCTCTAGCGATCCAAGTTATTTTTTTATACGAATAGAATCCACTTATCTTAGCCGATTCCACAAATGAAAACTCATCTATCGATTGAGCCCTGATTTTGTTCGTGTTCTTCTAAAATCTGTTGCCACTGTTTTACTTTGACCTGTTTTTGAATGGCTTCAAGTGTTTCAAAAACAGCCGATTCGACTAATTTATCAATATGTGGATTATGTTCAATCTGAATCTGGCTAATCTTATCTGAAATCATGGCAAAAGTCGGGTTTTCTTGTGATCCGCTATGTGTAAAAGGATCAATCAGGCCTTGGGTGATATTTTCTCCCAGACGTTGACCAATACTCTGGATCTGTCGCTCCAGTCGCCCGCCCACAATGGGAATCAGACGCAGAAGCTGAGTGAGTTCAGGTGTATCTTCAATGGCCTGATTGACGACTTGCCCGACATTTTTTGAAATCATGAAGCGCTGTGCCTGTAATTCCTTGCCCAAAGACTCTTGCAAGATATCTGCCAAAGCAACAGCCAGTAATTTACGGTGATGTTCCACCAAATCATCAATTAATTGTTTATGTGATGTGCTGGTGCTGAGTTCACGTTTAATGCCATCCAGTACCGTCAATACTACACGGCTCGAAAGTTCTTCCATCAGCAGGTTATAGTAGAAATTACCCCGTCTATACCAGCTTGCCGGTATGACTTTGTATCCATGGCTATGCAGGTTGTAGCCAATCGCGACTGCACGTAACAGACGCAGAAAACGTAGCTGTGGGATGATGGATAAAATTTCATACCAGTGCACAAAGGGAAAGAACCACCAGCGGGCATGGTGGCGCATAACAATGGCAATGAACCAGCGAACGATGAGTTCAATAATCAGGAAGGTGGTAAACCATCCCTCGGTAATCATTACCCAGGGACGTAATTCACTTTTATAAAACTGCAAGACATCAGGCAAGCGAATGAAGTCAAACAACCAGTGCCCAAAATCGCTCATCAGAATGGCATTGGCACAGAGACAGAACAAATTGATGATGATGACAACCATCATGAAAATGTCATAAATCAGTGCAATTTTCCAGCCCCAGGTGCCTTTGCGAATAAACTTAAATGAGCTGGACACGAGGTCCGGGTTGTCGTTCTTCATAGTCTCTCTGGCAAATGTCAGGCAGAAGCGGAAATCAGGTTCTGCTGCATTTGCTCAATTAATTGGTCTTTTTCAGTCCAGATCTGGTCTACCCATTGCTGGAAACGCGCACGGTAATCTGCATCATCTTCATAATTGCCGCCGAGTACCCAGTCTGGAATGTCAATTTTTCTCAAGTTCACGGCAATACGCGGGACTTCGCCTAACCAGAATTCCCCATAACCTGGCACACCGTCAGGATAAACAATAGTCATATCCACCAGTGCATCAATTTTGTCCCCCAGAATGTTCAGTGCCAGCGCGAGACCGCCCGCCTTAGGCTTCAACAAATGCTTATAAGGCGATTTTTGCTGTTCATGCTTTTCTGGGGTAAAGCGTGTGCCTTCCAGATAATTCAGCAAAGTAAATGGCTGGCTAACCAGTTGTTCACATGCCTTGCGTGCTTCTTCCATATCCCGATATTTCAGGGAAGGGTTTTTGGCAATCTGTTCCTTGCTATGCCGTTTCATCATCGGGAAGCCCAGAATTTTAAAGGCTTGACCTACAAATGGAATAAAAATTAGTTCCCATTTTGTAAAGAAGCGGGTGAGAGGCATGCGCGTTAAACCGAAATATTGGTTTACCGTGGTATCCACCCAGCTCTGATGATTACAGGTCATTAAATAACGCCCCTGCATGTTCAGATCCAGAGATTCGTCAATACTGATTTGCCATTCGGTATTTTTCAGGACATTGTCAATCAGCCAGTTATTTACGCCCAACCAGCTATTGGTAATCTTGATATTGGTTTCATCAATCTTAGAAGATTTCTTAAAAAGTTTGGTCAGCCCCAAAGCCAGTACGGGTGGTCCATGAAAAAAAGTACTGCCAGTCATGACAGATGTCACCGTGAGGCCACGGGTAAGTTTTTTTAAAGTCGTTTGTTGCTTGCTTTTAGATGACATATAAAAACAGTCCCAGAGAATAATCGTCTAAATTTCATCACATTTTGAACAATATAGAGGGAGTTGAGCGAATAGAAAAGTCCGATCGTTAAACTATGAAGAAACTATGATGAAATTCAGGAAATTGGTTACACATAAACATTATAAAATATTACTAAAAGATTTATTATTAACAAAAATTCAATGGTTATCCCATTATTTTTAAATCATTATCTGACCTAAGATACAAATTACACTACAAAGGAGGCATGCAATGCGTGCACTATTAATTTCAGCAACTGTAGCAGGGGCAGTAGCACTTACAGGTTGTCAAACTACTGGCAATAACCTGGGTGGTGTTGAGTACGACAAAACAGCTTTGGGTACAGTAATTGGTGCTGCTGCAGGTTATGGTATTTCTAAAAGTAATGCCAATACTAGCCGTCAAAACAACCGTGCAGCTGCAATTGGTGCAGTACTTGGTGGTGCAGCGGGTGTTTACCTTGACAATAAAGAGAAAAAATTACGCCAGGCAACTGCAGGTACAGGCGTAGACGTTAACCGTAATCCAGACGGTTCAATCAACTTGGTAATGCCTGGTGCGATTACATTTGACACTAACAAGTCAAACATCAAACCAAACTTCTATGCAACATTGAATAAAGTTGCCCAAGTTCTGACTGAAGACAGCCAAAGCGGTATCTTGGTAACTGGTTATACAGACAGCACTGGTAATGACTCAATCAACATTCCATTGTCTCAAGCACGTGCACAATCTGTTGCGAACTACCTTGCTGGTCAAGGCGTAGCACGTACTCGTATCAATGCACAAGGTCTTGGTTCAGCGAACCCGATCGCAGACAACTCAACTGCGGCTGGTAAAGAACAAAACCGTCGTGTTGAAATTGCAGTATATGCCGTTCAGTAATCACTGATTTTGCAGAAAAACCACCTTCGGGTGGTTTTTTTTATGTCTGAAAGATGACGCAGGAAAATGAATTTTCAATTAGGCATCTGGGCATGAGATGACTATAATCGGAGCCGAATCTAGAAGAGGAAGCCATATGTCACTCGCCAGTCAGTTAAATGACAAGCAACTTGAAGCCATGAAATATACTCAAGGACCCTTGTTAGTACTTGCCGGAGCGGGTTCAGGCAAGACCTCGGTAATTACAAGAAAAATCGCCTACTTGGTCAAGCATTGCGGGATTCCGGCTCACCGGATTACGGCAATGACCTTTACCAACAAGGCGGCACGTGAGATGAAAGAGCGTGTCACCAAATTGCTGACCCGAGAAGAAGCCAAAGGCCTTTCAGTCTCGACCTTCCATACTTTTGGTCTAAATTTATTACGTTTAGAACTCAAACACACACCGCTAAAAAATAATTTCTCGATTCTGGATGCCGATGACTGTAAGCGGATTCTGATGGATCTGATGCATCGCGATAACTTGTCGGGTGCTGAAAGCAAAGAATTGATTGCCAAAGCGATGAAGATGATTTCGGACTGGAAAAACGATCTGATTCCACCAGAGCAAGCACATACCACCTGTGAAACGCCAGAAGATGTTCAGTTCGCGCATTTATACCAACTTTATGAGCGAAATCTGCGTGCCTATAATGCCGTCGATTTTGATGACCTGATTGTGATGCCAACGCGTCTGTTACAGGAAAATGCTGAAGTTCGGGATAAATGGCAGAACCGTGTACGTTATTTGCTGGTCGATGAATATCAGGATACCAATACGGCACAGTATATTCTGGTGAAATTACTGGTCGGGGTCATGGGGCAGTTCACCGCTGTAGGGGATGATGATCAGTCGATTTATGCCTGGCGTGGTGCCAAGCCAGAAAATATGGCGCTGTTACAACAGGATTTCCCGAATCTGAAAGTGATCAAGCTGGAACAGAACTATCGTTCCACTAGCCGTATTCTAAAAGCTGCCAATACCGTAATTGGCAACAACCCGCATATCTTTGATAAAAAGCTCTGGTCAGATAAAGGCCATGGTGAAGTGATTCGGGTTATCACCTGTCGCAATGATGATGATGAAGCAGAACGCGTAGTCAAAGACCTGATCACGCATAAGCTGATGAATGGTAAAAACTGGAAAGATTACGCGATTCTGTATCGTGGTAATTTCCAGGCACGTATTCTAGAAACCCAGCTGCGCCAAATGCAGATTCCTTACAAACTTTCAGGTGGCCAGTCTTTCTTTGCGCGTGCAGAGATCAAGGACATCATGAGTTACCTGCGTCTGATCATTAACCCGGAAGATGACAGTGCTTTCCTGCGGATTATTAATACGCCGAAACGTGCGATTGGCCCGGTGACGCTGGAAAAACTCGGTCTGTTTGCCCAGGAAAATAATTTGTCTCTACTGTCAGCAGCAGGTGATCAACGTCTGACCATGGTCATTCCAAAGAAAGCGACCACACAACTGGCAGAATTTTCAGATTTCATTAATAACTTTACCCGTAACTTGCTGGAAGATGATGAGCCCGTACCGATTATCCGCCAGATGATGGTGGAAGCCGGCTATATTGACTATATCAAGGAATCCGCAGCGACGCCGGCACAGGAAAAAACCAAACTCGATAATATTGAAGTGCTGTATAGCAGTATTCAGAGTCTGATCAATCGTGCAGAAGATGTCGATGAAAAGAATATCGAAAGTGTCATCCGTAAGATGGTGCTCCTCGACATGCTGGAACAGCAGCAGGAAGAAGAAGATACCGATAAGGTTAACCTTCTGACCTTGCATGCATCCAAAGGTCTGGAATTCCCTTATGTCTACTTAATCGGACTGGAAGAAGAAATTCTGCCACATAAGAACTCGATTGCTGCCGAAACAGTCGAGGAAGAACGCCGTCTAATGTACGTGGGGATTACTCGTGCGCGTCAGGGCTTGACTATTACCTTGGCTGAGCAACGTAAGGCGGGTGGACAGATGAAACAGATGACCCCAAGCCGCTTCCTGGATGAGCTGCCAGAAGATGAACTGGAGTGGTTAGGCCGCAAGAAAAAACTTGCAGGCAATATTGATCCAAAACAGCAGGCTCAGCATTATCTGGATAATTTACGTGCCTTGATTAAACGGTAAAAGTAACAGAACGCTACGATTTTGATTCTTTAAATTTTTTGATATTAAACAACAGGAATAAATACATGAAAGTTCAGGTGAAAGTCCTTGATTCACGTCTAGGTCAGGAATGGCCATTGCCGACTTATGCAACGACTGGCTCAGCAGGACTCGATCTTCGTGCATGTGTCAACGAAACGACTGTGATTGAACCGGGTCAAACAGTTTTAGTAAAAACTGGTTTGGCAATTTATATTGAAGATCCAGCATTTGCTGGTTTGATCTTGCCACGTTCTGGTTTAGGTCATAAACATGGGATCGTTTTAGGTAACCTGGTTGGCTTGATCGATTCAGATTACCAAGGCGAGCTGATGGTTTCTGTATGGAACCGCAGTCAGACGGCATTTAGCCTGGAACCTGGTGAGCGTTTAGCCCAATATGTATTAGTCCCTGTGGTACAGGCCGAATTTGATCTGGTGAATGAGTTTGAAGCAACCGAGCGTGGCGCGGGCGGTTTCGGTCATACTGGTAAAAACTAAAATTAAAGGATGACTTAACTTGGATGTTTTGAGTTAAGTCATCTTTTTTTAGAGTTTTAATCATAAAAACAATAAAAAAATGACAGAGCTATTTAATAAACTTTTCTTGAATTTTATTTCAATGAAAAATATTTAAATAAATTTTTAGTATCATTTAAATAGAAAAATAAAATCATTCAGAATTTAAGAAAATAGATGATAAATAATGCAAGAAGTCATTTTTAGTCAGGTTTATTTATTTTACTAGTTATACAAATTAAATACATAAAAGATTAATAATTATACTTTTATAATTGATTGTCACATTCAATTCATATAAAAATACAGAGTCTTAAAACAAAAACAAATGTTTAAAGTCATGATGATTGCTTAATCATTATTTTATCTCCTTATATTCAATAGTGAAAAGAACAGTTTATGGGATCCATGAATCAACCCTTTCCGGCTCACATTTTTCGTGCCTACGATATCCGAGGTAAAGTCAGTTTACTCAGTACAGGTGTGATTGATGCTATTGCGCATGGTCTGGCTCAGCAATATCAAGCTGCGGGACAGACTCGGGTTGCGATTGGCTATGATGCCCGAATCAGCAGTCCGGCTTTTGCTGAAACCATTCGCCGTATTTTTCAAGACTATGCTATTGAAGCCGTCATTATCGGCTGTTGTTCCAGTCCGATGCTGTACTACACAGCGCGTCAGTTTGATGGTAATGGTGTGATGGTCACGGCCAGCCATAATTCTAAAGAAGATAATGGAATTAAATGGATTATTGCAGGGGAGCCGCCTTGTCCCGAGATGATTCAGCAGGTCGCACAAAAAGCAAAACTTCATGTAAATAGTTCTTTATCGTGTCTGAATGATTTGCCTCACCAAATTATTCCCGAATTTTGTCTGCAATATCAGCAGGAAATGCTTGAAGATATTCAGTTGAAGCGCCCATTTAAAGTAGTGCTGGACGGTCTGAACGGTTCAGCAGGACGTTGTGCCAACTTGGTGCTGCAAAAACTAGGTTGTGAAGTTACCGCCTTACGTTGTGAAGCCAATGGGCATTTTCCGGATCATGCGCCTGATCCTTCTCAGGAAGCGCATTTACAAACCTTGCGTCAGGTTGTCATGCAACAGCAGGCAGATCTGGGTATTGCCCTAGATGGTGATGGGGACCGGTTGGTACTGGTGGATGAACAGGGTGTCATTATTAGTGCTGATCAGCTTCTCTGTTTATTCGCAGAAATTTGTATGACTGGCACAAAAGCATGTCAGTTTGTTTATGACGTTAAATGTTCAACCCTGATTCGCGATACAGTTCAACGCCTGGGCGGAAAACCGGTGATGATTCGTACTGGTAGCTCATTCCTGCGTAAATATCTGGCGCAATCCCAGCATCAGGCCATTTTTGGTGGTGAATATGCCGGGCATTATGTTTTTAATGACGCACGTGGCTGGGGTTATGATGACGGTCTTTATGCGGCGCTCCGGGTCATGGAATATCTGGACCAGAAAGGTATGACTTTAAGTGAAGCCTTGCGTGCTTATCCAAAACGTCACGGAACTGAAGACTTATATATTTCCACTCATCAGGTGCAGCCTGTTGAGCTTTTAAACTTTGTTGAGCAGCAATCTACGCAATTAAATGCACAAATCAGTAAAATTGACGGGATACGTCTTGATTTTGATGATGGTTTTGGCATCATTCGAGCATCCAATACGGGTGAATATTTCACGGTGCGCTTTGATGCCAATGATGCACAAGGCCTGAATGAAATTCGACATCTGTTTGTATCCATGTTGCGTGACCGTTATCCACAGATCGCTCAAGACATTTTAGATGCTCAATAAGGAGAGGCGAATGCCAAATCAGCATACAGGCATCGACAAAGCACAAATTTTGACTGAAGCTTTGCCGTATATCCAACGCTTTGCGGGTAAAACCCTAGTGGTAAAATACGGTG
This sequence comes from Acinetobacter sp. GFQ9D191M, assembly GCF_011174875.1. Classification (NCBI taxonomy): domain Bacteria; kingdom Pseudomonadati; phylum Pseudomonadota; class Gammaproteobacteria; order Moraxellales; family Moraxellaceae; genus Acinetobacter; species Acinetobacter sp. GFQ9D191M. Next base: position 19,526 of record NZ_JAALGV010000032.1, on the reverse strand, counting down.
GCAACGCGATGACGGATCCTGAGCTAGAAAGCTCTTTTGCACGTGACATCGTTTTATTAAAAACAGTCGGTTTAAATCCGATTGTGGTACACGGCGGTGGTCCACAAGTCGATTCTATGCTGAAACAGCTAGGTCGTGAATCTGACCGTATTGATGGTATGCGCGTGACAGATCCGGCAACCATGGAAGTGGTCGAGATGGTTCTGGGCGGTAGCGTAAACAAATCAATTGTGAACCTGATCAACAAACATGGTGGCCGTGCAATTGGTTTAACCGGTAAAGATGGCAACCTGTTACGCGCCAAAAAGCTGTTAATGGAAAAGACGGCTGAAGACGGTTCAATCCAAAAAGTGGACTTGGGTATGGTGGGTGAAGTCGTTGGCGTGAAAACTGATGTACTGGAAATGTTTACCAACAGTGACTTTATTCCGGTGATTGCGCCGCTCGGTGTCGATGAAGAAGGCAACACCTACAATATCAATGCCGATCTGGTTGCGGGTAAAGTGGCCGAAGCCTTAGGGGCAGAAAAGCTGATTTTGCTGACCAATATTACCGGTGTGCTGGACGAAAATAAAAATCTGCTGACCGGTTTAACGACTCAGGAAGTTGATCGTCTGATCGAAACAGGTGTGATCTATGGCGGCATGATTCCTAAAGTCGGCTGTGCGCTTGATGCAGTAAAAGGCGGCGTGATCAGTGCACATATCGTGGATGGTCGTGTACCACATGCGAGCCTGTTAGAAATCTTTACTGATCATGGTGTAGGAACTTTAATTACCAATCGTTCTAATCCACATCGTCCATAAAGATAAATTGAATATCAAAGAGTCTCACTTGAGGCTCTTTTTTATTTCTTTTATTTTAAGATTTTGATCACTAGAAATATGAAAGTTAAATCTAAAGTATTTATTTTTAAGCTAAGTTTTGAAGCTTAAACTCCTTTTGCTAAATTAAATATAAAAAAATAGTTTATTAGCATTTTTAGCGCATAGCATTGCAATGATCGAGATTTGAAAAGGTTCAGCCTGTGATGCACAATAACCTTAAGAACACTCTGTGACCTGAATGAAGATTATGTGCCAGCTACTTGGAATGAATTGTGCGACACCAACAGATATTACCTTTTCATTTCGAGGTTTTTCTCAGCGGGCGGGGATTACCTCAGATCATTCTGATGGTTTTGGGATTGCTTTCTTTGAGGATAAGGCCTGCCGATTATTCGTTGATAATCAGTCTGCTGTTGAGTCACCGATTGCAGAACTAGTGCGCAATTATCCAATCAAATCCCGTAATGTAATTGCACATATCCGTAAAGCGACGCAAGGCAAAATTAATCTGGAAAATTCGCATCCGTTTAGTCGTGAATTATGGGGACGACAATGGATCTTTGCCCATAATGGTGATTTAAAAGATTTTTTACCTGAGCTTTCTGGACGTTTTACGCCAGTCGGTAACACTGACAGTGAGCGCGCTTTCTGTTATTTGCTGGATCAGCTGGTGAAACATTTTGGTTATGATGAACCGAAGCTGGATCAGGTTTTTGATTTGTTGGCCGAGATTTCTCCATCCATTGCAGAGCATGGCACTTTTAATTTCTGTCTGTCCAATGGTCAGGCTTTATTTACCTATGCAACGACTAAACTGCATTGGCTGGTTCGTGAATATCCATTTAAGCCAGCCCAACTGATTGATATCGAAGTTGAAGTTGATTTTAGCCAAGTCACCACGCCTGAAGATCGGGTCGCTGTGATTACCACAGAGCCGCTAACGCAGAATGAAGAATGGACAGCATTTCAGGAAGGTGAAATGATTTTGTTCAGAGATGGAGCCAAATATCGTTCCCAATTGACACATGTCGCCCGTCTGGAAAGAGAACGTTTGGATCCTTCGCTTAAAAGAGTGACTAAAGCAGATTTATATTAAATCTGGTTAAAATTCGATATTAAAAAACAGGACATCGCTCCTGTTTTTTTGAATTTGATATTTATTTTATAGTGAAATCATTAAAATAAATAAACCATGAAATATAAAATCGATCAAAAAATACTTTATTCTTGTGGTCGGGTTTAAAATATAATTGATTGGATAAACAATGATTTACATTAATTAAGTAGAAAATAAACTGAAAACCAACCGATTTACTTCATTTTTATTTAAATCAATTAGATATATGATCTTTTTCAAGCGATAAATCATTAATATCAATAGGTGGTCGTAATGAAAATGAAATGGGTTCCAGATTATAATACTGGTATCGATGTGATTGACGATCAGCACAAACGAATTCTCGATTATATCAATGAGATTGATGGAATTGATGCCAATACCGATCGTGCTCGTATTAAACAGATTCTAGAAAATATTATTGATTATACCCAGTCTCATTTTACCTTTGAAGAATCACTTCAGGAAGAAGCGGGTTATAAATATCGTGTGCCACATAAACGTGTGCATGACCTGTTTATTAAAAAGATTGAATCTTATCGTGACCGTTTTGAATTGGGACAATCTATTGAAGCGGAATTACATGAAGTATTATCTAAATGGCTGATCAATCATATTCAGCACGATGATGCGGATTATGTCGGTGCAGTAAAAGAAAATATGATGGGAATCATTAAAGATAAAGAAAAGAAAAAGGGTAAAAACTGGTTTGCCCGTTTCTTCTCATAACTCGATTGTTCTTAAAATAAAGACAAATCGGAAAAATAAAAAATAAAGCTTAATAATAAATTTGCGCAGCAAATCACGGGCATGGTGGTTTGCTTTTTTGTTTTTGATTTTCATCGCCTCACAAGGCAAAATAGCGCTAGATTTTTATAGGAATACATCATGCAGGACAATGCTATGTCAAAATGGTTATCGCCTCTGATGGCTTTCTGTTTATCCTTTCTTATTATTGCGACACTCGCACCGATAACAGGTATTCAGATTGACCGTCAGCTTGATTTCTGGATGTTGTGGTTAGCGACCATGCTAATACTGGCCCTTCCAGTCTGTTATCTGGAAATTGCTTTGGCGAAACGCTCAAAAACCACTGCACTACAGGCATTGTCGAGCCTTACCCGTGAAGCTGATAGTTCTCAGCGCTGGCGGATCGTCGGCTGGCTGGCAGTTGTATTTATTCCGTTCCTTGCGGGTGCGATGCTCAATCATGCTTCTAATGTGATTGCAGTGGCCAATCTCGATGTTCAGCAGCCAGTGATTTTTGCGGTGCTGGCAATTGCTGCATTTGTATTATCGCTGGTGCCACGTTTAATTCTGGTTGGGATTACCACGATCGGCGTACTTGCATCTTTGATTATGGCGAATGTGATGGGAACTGAATTACCGGCTTGGCAGGTAACACCCGTCCAATTCGTAGAGTGGGGCAATGCCACTGTATTGGCTTTGGTGGCGAGTGGTCTAGGTATGGGGCTGTATTGGCAATCAAGTCTGGCTGTCGTAAAACAGCAGGATGTTGCGACTAAAACAGCCTTACCGATTTGGGTGGCGCAGCTATTAGCGATCATCGCCTTTGGTTTCTTTGCAGTAAAAGCTGAAATCCCTGCATTTGCTTTAATCGCAGCCATTGTCGCAGCCGCTGCTTTGCTTATGCAAATGGCACGTGAGCAATTACAGCAACGTCAAATGAATATTATCATTCAGTGGGCGATTGTGATCGCTGCCACCTTGGTCTGGTTAATTCCAAATGTTGCTATAATTTTCAATAATCTGCTGATTCTTTGGGGACTGGTGATCAGTCTGATTTATGCCTTGTTTGCTGGCTGGATCATGAAGATCAGCCATTTACGTAAATCGATGAACTTTAGCTCAGAAGCAGTGTATAACATCTGGCGTATTGCGGTTCGTATTGTCTTACCAGTATCAATTATTCTGGCGATTGTTGCGGTATTAGGACAATTTTTCTGATGACTGAGGCAATGATCTGGGTGGCCTATGCTACCCCGGAACAACAGTTTCATATTGCTGTACCTTTCCAGCCCGGCATGACTGCATTGGATGCAATTGAGCAAAGCGGAATCCGTGCACAGGTGGAATTGCCTGAACCTCTGAATCTGGGTATTTTTGGCGCTAAGCTACAGGATCATACCCAGCCATTGGCAGCAGGGGACCGGGTAGAGATTTATCGTGCTTTAACCATTAATCCCAAGGATATCCGCCGTAAACGCGCTGAGAAGAATCCGGTAGGACGTTATGCCAAAGGTAACCGTTTCAAGCAAAATAAACGTTCCGATTAGTGGAATGTGGCTTTATTGAACAGATGGTCTGATTATTTGATAAATCAATCTATTTAATTAAAAAAACCCCTGATCATACAGGGGTTTTTTTATGCAAAACCGATTATAGTGGTGGGGCATTTAAGATCGCTTCTTTGGAACCTGGTAAACCTGGCTGAGATTCTGGAATGGTTTCCAGACCTTCAATACGCTCTACGATACCAGACTGATTAAAGTAAATTTTTAGATGCTGGCCTTGGGCTGCTGGGATCTTGGCTTTTTTAGCATAGGTTCCTGGGGTATAGTTGTAGATGTAGTCCCAGCGTAGCGGATTGAGCGGATCAGATACTGTTGGACTACCGAGCAGGAAACGCACCTGTTGGTGGCTCATTCCTACCTGAATTTTAGAGGCTTGTGCTTGAGTTAAAGGTGTTCCTTGAGGAATATCAACTTTGTACACACCTAATGTCGAACAGCCGACAAGCAATGAAGTGACGAATAACGTCAGCATGATTTTTTGCATTTTGCTACACTATCCCAAATTAATTATGATGCATTTGATCCAAGGATAGATCATACTGCATCTAAACTTTGTTGCCTATTCCAACTTTGATTTTGTTGAGAGACCTTTTTACATGCCTATTTCAAACCAAGATTTACGAAAAGCTGGACTGAAAGTTACCCTTCCACGAATTAAAATATTAGAACTATTAGAAAACTCTAGACGGCATCACCTTAGCGCTGAAGACATTTATAAGACTTTACTCGAACAAGGGGAAGATGTGGGTCTTGCAACTGTGTATCGTGTGTTAACACAATTTGAGGCAGCAGGGATTATCGAGCGTCATAATTTTGAAAATAATCACTCAGTTTTTGAAATTATGCAGGAAGATCACCACGATCACTTGGTTTGTCAAAATTGCAACAAAGTCGTTGAATTTACGAATGATGTTATTGAACATGAACAACACGAAGTTGCGAAGAAATTTGGCTTTGCATTGACTGGTCATTCACTTAATCTTTACGGTTATTGTGACGCGCCTGAATGTCAGGAAGCTTACCGTAAGAAATAATTCAGCTTTAGGCTGAAATAAAAACAGGCTTTATTAAAAGCCTGTTTTTTTTGCTTTGAAAATGATCAGGTTTGACCATCAAAAGTAATATTGGAATGCGCACGTAATAAATGCTCGCCACCTTCTTCTGACAGTTTGATTTGCAGACGCAGGTCGTTTGGTGAGTCGGCGTGTTTTAGTGCATCTTTATAGCTAATCTGCTTGGCCTTATACAGGTCATATAATGCCTGGTCGAAGGTTTGCATGCCCAGTTCACGTGAACGTTTCATCAAATCCTTGATTTCATGCACATCGCCCTTACGGATCAGATCCGCAATCAATGGCGAATTGATCAGGATTTCAATCGCTGCACGGCGGCCATTACCATCGATAGTTGGAATTAGCTGCTGTGCCACAATGGCTTTCATGTTCAGGGACAGATCCATAAACAGCTGGCTGTGACGGTCGGCTTCGAAGAAGTGAATGATACGGTCGATGGCCTGGTTGGCGTTGTTGGCGTGCAGGGTCGCAAAAACCAGGTGACCGGTTTCCGCAAAGGCAATTGCATAGTCCATGGTTTCACGAGAACGGATCTCACCGATCAGAATCACATCTGGTGCCTGACGCAGGGTATTTTTCAATGCCACTTCAAAGGAGTCAGTATCGATACCGACTTCGCGCTGAGTAATGATACAGCCTTTATGCTGGTGCACAAATTCGATCGGGTCTTCAATGGTAATGATATGACCTTTGGAATTTTCATTACGGTAGCCAATCAAAGAGGCGAGGGAAGTCGATTTACCGGTACCGGTTGCACCCACAAAAATAATGATACCGCGTTTGGTCATTGCCAATTCTTTTAGAATAGGCGGTAATTTCAGCTCATCCATAGTCGGAATGACGGTTTCAATACGACGCAGTACCATACCTGGCTGATCGCGTTGCTGGAATGCGCTGACACGGAAACGTGCCGATTTGTCCGGGTTGCTGATGGCGAAGTTACACTCGCGTGTGTCGGCAAATTCCTTGCGCTGCTTCTCGGTCATGATTGAGTTAAGTAGCTGTCCCACAGCTGCACCCGGTAATTTTACCGAGCCAATCGGTACAATCTGACCATTAATTTTGATAGAGGGTTCAACATCGGCTGTAATGAACAGATCCGAGGCCTTTTTCTCTACCATGTAGTTGAGTAAGCCGTTAAAGTCCATGATAAAACCCCAAAAAATTAATTATTTTTATAAGAATGATTCAGGCTGTTTTGCTGCAGTACGGGCGACTTGCGGACTGATAATCCCTTTCGATACCAGCGTTTTCAGGCTTTGATCCAGCGTGGTCATGCCATAGTTGGCACCGGTTTGAATCGCAGAGTACATCTGTGCCACTTTGTTTTCACGGATCAGGTTACGGATCGCCGGAATACCGATCATGATTTCGTGTGCAGCCACACGACCACCCCCATTTTTCTTCAATAGGGTTTGCGAAATAACAGCTTGCAGCGATTCAGACAACATGGCACGCACCATGTCCTTTTCTTCAGCAGGGAATACGTCAATCACACGGTCAATGGTTTTTGCTGCTGAGGTGGTATGCAGGGTACCGAAGACCAAGTGACCGGTTTCCGCAGCAGTGAGTGCCAGACGGATGGTTTCAAGGTCACGCATCTCACCGACCAGAATAATATCCGGGTCTTCACGTAATGCAGAACGTAATGCTTCATTAAATCCATGCGTGTCACGATGTACTTCACGCTGGTTGATCAGACATTTTTTTGATTGGTGTACAAATTCGATTGGATCTTCGACGGTCAGGATATGGTTATAGCGGTTGTCATTGATATAGTCCAGCATCGCTGCAAGCGTCGTTGATTTACCCGAACCGGTTGGTCCTGTCACCAGTACAATACCACGTGGATATTCGCAGATATCTTTAAAGATCTGACCCATGCCTAGATCTTCAATGGTCAGTACTTTAGATGGAATGGTACGGAATACTGCGCCTGCACCGCGGTTCTGGTTAAATGCGTTCACACGGAAACGGGCCACACCTGGAACTTCAAAAGAGAAGTCAGTTTCCAGATTTTCTTCATAATCACGGCGTTGCTTGTCGTTCATGATGTCGTACACTAGTTTGTGTACTTCTTTATGTTCTAGTGCAGGCAGGTTGATGCGGCGTACTTCCCCGTCCACACGAATCATGGGTGGTAAACCTGCTGATAAGTGTAAATCCGACGCACCATTTTTAGCAGAAAAGGCTAACAGTTCTGTAATATCCATAAGGTCCCCGAGTTCATTAAAATGTTATTTATTTTGCTAGAATAATAAGGCTTTCCCACAGCTTAACCAACACTTAGTTGATGAGCAAGGGAAAAAAATCCGCACGAAATGAGAACCCCATCAATGAATATGCTGCAACAGTCACGAAATCAGGTTTTAGCTCAGATCCAGTCCGCCTGCGCTCTGGCGGGGCGTGAGCCGGATTTGGTGCAACTTCTGGCCGTCTCCAAAACCCAGCCTAGCCCTGTGCTGGCAGAAATGTATCAGGCTGGTCAGCGTGCCTTTGGTGAAAACTATTTACAGGAAGCACTGGAAAAAATCACGGCACTCAAAGACCTGGATATTGAGTGGCATTTTATCGGTCATGTGCAGCGCAATAAGACCAAACACCTGGCAGAAAATTTTGCTTGGGTGCATGGAGTAGATCGTCTGATTATTGCTGAACGTTTATCTAATCAGCGTAGTGATTCTCAAGCTGCGCTTAATATCTGTCTGCAAGTCAATATTGATGGACAGGATAGCAAGGACGGTTGTCAGCCTGAGGAAGTAGCTGATCTGGTTGCACAGATCAGTCAATTACCGAATTTGCGCTTACGTGGTCTGATGGTCATTCCTGCGCCAGAAAATACTCAGGCTTTCGCAGATGCCAAAGCCTTGTTCGAAGAGGTCAAAAGCCAACATGCAAAACCTGAAGACTGGGATACTTTAAGTATGGGAATGTCTGCCGACATGACTGAGGCGATTGCAGCAGGTTCTACCATGGTACGTGTGGGAACTGCCTTGTTTGGCGCACGTCCTAAAAAAGCGGACTGATTTGTACTGACAATTGAGTTTTGGGAAAGCGTTATTGCAGAGTAGTTGATAACGCTTTTTTTCTTTGGGGTTCCAGCCATTGGGCCATAAGCCAGGCAAAGAAAATTAAGCTGCACATGCTCATAAATAAGGATAAAACGGCACCCTCAAGACCATGATCAAGCGTTGCAGGAAAGCAGCCTAGAATAAAAAGCAGTAAAGGGAAATGAGTGACATAAAGTGTATAGGAGAAATTTGCAGACTGAGGCCAAACTGGTTGATATTGGCTTTGTTGATGTTGCAGCTGCACAATCCAGCAGACAAAGGCGAGCCCCATACACAGGTTAAACGGCACAAAATAATTTACACGATATAAGTCAGCCTGTTCAATGACATGAAACTGGTAAGCATCCGCACAGGCAATTATAAACGCCAAGCCAAAGAGTACTAATTTAACGAGTTGTAGTCGACTCAAAAAACGCAGCTGGATCTGCTGGAATGAACTGGCAAAGGCAACTAGCCAGAGCAGAAAATAAAACAGGAACTGAAAGTTCAGTATTGAAAGCCCTAGAAGCAAGATAAAAAAGCCGATTTTAGCGATTCCAGAATCTTTTAAAAAAGGCAGAAATCCGGCCAGTACATAAAACCAGACTTCAAAACTCAGGCTCCAGAGCGGTGCATTGGCAGATACCGTCGGTGTAATAAAGCCGTTTAGAAAGAATAAAGAACCTAAAAAATCCTGAGTGTCAATGTTATATGCAGTCCGAATCATCATGCCAAAACTGTTCTGGAACTCATGGCTATGTGAAGCAAAAAATGTAGGTGCTAGCGCATATAGAATCAGACTGAAAGCGGATGCAAACAGAAAGGGCGGTAAAATGCGCCGATAACGCTGCCGTATATACTGCCGCAGATTAAAATTTTCATGTTGTTGGATGTTGTTCTGGATCGAAGTCCCGATTAAATAGCCACTGAGCACAAAAAAGATCATCACAGCAGCCTGGCCTAATAGACGTACCCAGGAATATAGGCTCAGATCAAAAGGCGCGATAAAAGCCTGAAAACTATGACTGAATAGCACCACAATGGCACTGATACCCCGCAAGCTCTCAAGCTGTAAGCTGAAATAGGGCGAGAGCTTGTTCGGGGTAGAGTTCATGCTTTAACCTATAATCTGAATGGTACTGGCACCAGCACCGACCGGTTTAACCTGAATCTGAACCGGAATCCGTTCATGCATCTCCTGTACATGTGAAATCAGCACCACTTTACGGCCCTGACTCTGCAAATGATCCAGCGCATTCATGACCATATGTAAGGAAGCCGGGTCTAAAGTACCAAAACCTTCATCAATAAATAGCGATTCCAGCTTCATTGAGCCGGAAGCCATATTGGCAATCGCCAAGGCCAGAGCCAGAGAGACCAGGAAGGTTTCACCGCCAGAGAGTGACAGGACAGGACGCACTTCGCTGTTCATATCCAGATCAATAATCGCCAGACTCAAACTGTCTGGAATCCGGTGCAGCTGATAACGCGGTGCTAGAGGCTGTAATTGCTGATTGGCATATTCGACCAGAATATCCAGATGATGTTCTTGCGCGATTTTCTGGAATTTGGTGCCTTCCTTATGGCCGATCAGGTCATAGATCCGCCCCCAACGATATTCTTCAGCTTTGACCTGTTCAATCTGATGCTGGTAGCGTTGTAAGGTCGATTGGTTATTGGCATGTATTCTTAGTTTGGTGGCTACTTCATTACAGGCATTTTCCTGTTCAGCTTTTTCCTGTGCCAGTCCACTTAAGCGCAGTTCAACTTCTTCAAAGCTAAGTTCAGGCTTGGATTTCAAATGATGCTGATATTGTTCCTCCAGAATATCCCAAGCCGTTTTGGCATTTTCAACCACCTGATGTTGTGCCTGTAATTGCTGGCGAATTTGCTGATGCTGTTGCAAGTCAATATTCAGGCAATGCTGGATATGCTCGGCATCAAACGCAGGATATGTATTTTGCCAGTCTTGAATAGATTGCTGGCATTGCTTGATCTGCTGTTCTAGTTGCTGAATCTGGGTGATGAAACTCTGTTTTTTCAGTTCAGCTTGTTGCAAATGCTGATCATGCTGCTGGGTCATCAGACTCTGTGCCCGTAATTGTTCATCCAACGCCTGTTGTTGTTGCTCCAAACGGTCACGCCATTCCTGTGCCTTAGGATAAATCTGTCCGGCATGGGTGAGGGTCAGATGGTTGAGCTGTTCACGTAGCGCTTTACCCATATTCAGCGCCGTATCCATCTTTTGCTGTAACTGAGCATCATATTGTTGATGCAGGCTGAGCTGATCACGTGCCTTTTCAATATGCTGGTTTAAGTTTTGGATGTGAGTCTCTAGGGTTTTGAATTCCTGAGACTGTTTCTGACGTTGTTGCAGTTGTTGGGATAACTGCTGACAGCTTGATGAGGCATCAGTAATCCAGGATTTCTGCAAGGACTCAGGCAGTAGATTAAGAACCGGATGAATCATTTGTTCTAGCTGTAAATGCTGCTGCATGCTAAAACGTAGTTGATCCAGCTGTTGCTGTTGCTGACGCCATTGTTTCCAGTCACTTTGCTGATTTTGCAGGGTCTGGACTAGCTGCTGTTGTTCTTGTTGAAGTTGAAGCACATGCTGACCAAGCTGTTGCTGCAAATGATCTGTACTCTGGCTTAAATCAAACAGCAAATCAAATTGCTGAAGATCCTGATTTAATTGAACCTTCTGCTGTTGTAGTGTCGTATTGAGCTGACTGCTGCGTTGCTGATATTGCTCAATTAGGGTTTGTAGTTGAGATTGCTGGATTTGTGCTTGCTGCCATGTCTGAGTCAGTTGCTGTAGTTTTTTCTGAGCTTCCTCAAGCTGCTGGTCATGTAGCTGTTGCAAAGCATTTTCTAGTAGTTCCTGATGCTGTACAAAAGGATGCTCATGACTGCCACAGACCATACAAGGCTCATTTGGTTTCAGCTGTGCACGTAATTCCTGAACACTTTGTGCCTGTAATAAACGTTGCTGAGCCAGTACTTGTTGCAATTGTTCGAAAGCCTGTTCTGCTTCCTGACGTTGTTGCTGTAATTGAACCAGCTCAGTTTCTAGTTGCTTTAAACGATCATGATAGCTTTCTAACTCGCGGTTCAATTGTAGGCTTTCAGTTTCTAAGCCAGCCATTTGCTGTACAGTGCGCATTAAAGCTTCAAGCTTCGAATGCTGGGTACTGAGTTGCTGCTGTTGGGTCTGGAACTGTTGGATCTGCTGTTCAAGCTGATCCAGATGAGTATAACGCTGAGTGAGTTCCTGCAAGCTAGCAGATAAAGCCTGTTGCTGCTGTTCCAATTCAGCCCGGCTAGATTGGAAAAGTGCCGGGTGCTGCCGCATGAATTTCTGATGCAGTTCCTGATAATCCTGTAAGCGTTGTAAGGTTGCTTGTGGCTCGTCATCAAAAACCGCTAAGAAGCTCTGTTGTTCTAGTTGCTTTTGAATCTGATGGTACTGAACCTGAACTTGTTGCAAATGCTGCTCAGTCTGCACCAGTTGATTCTGAACAGGCTGAATCTGCTGGGTTCTATAGGTCTGCTGTTCGGCTAAAAGCTGCTTATACTGCTCGCCAATCGACAGCATTTCATGATCCAGCTTGAGTCCCTGATCCAGATAAGGCTTGATCTTCTGGAACTCTTGTTGCTGCTGTTGTTGCTGTTGCTGAATATGCTGCAACTTGTGCTGTTCGCTATCACGCTGCTGCTGAACTGACATGAATTCGGCAACAAAGTTTTGCTGCTCAGTCAGTAAATGGCTACGCTGCTTTTGAAACTGATGTTGCTGGACAAACTGTTCCCGAATCTGCTGAAACTGGTCCAGTTGATCTAATAACTGTTTTTGCGGTGTCATTTTCTGTTCAGCATCCAGCTGAACCGTATAGATTTCTTTTTTGGCCTGAATTTCAGTATAGAGATAATGCTGCTGGCGATGCCATTTCAGGTCATTCTCCAGTACCTTTTCGCTCTGGTTTAGATGTTCAACCACCTGTTTTAAAGTCGTGTGTTGCTGCTGCAGAGCAGCAATATCTTCTTCAGATAACAGTTCCAGATGACCGATTAATTTTTCCAGGTCAGCACGTTTCTGCTTCACTTCACTGTGTTTTTCAAATGCTTTCTGGCTGACCAGACTGAAAATCTGAGAATTGGTCAGATATTCGAGTAAATCGGCACGTTCATTATCTTTGGCTTTTAGAAAGGCACCAACTTCGGACTGTGCCAGCAAAACCGCACGGGTAAATTGCTCGAAACTCAGGCCAACCAGTTTTTCAATCAGCGGTGTGCATTCAGAAATTTTCTGGTTCAACACACGTTGATCATCCAGACAGGTAATGGCACGATCGACCTTTAAATTACCATCCACTTTCTGCCGGGCACGACGAATTTCCCAGCGTGCCGTATAGCGTTTCTGGTCTAAGGCAATAAACTCAAGCTCGGCAAAACCCTGTACGCAGCCACGACGAAGAATATTTTTGGAATCCTTGATCGAGACATCCTGTCCGCCGGCATCTTTCAGACTACCTGTGGCACCTTTTAAACGTGGAATTTCGTTGTACAGCGCCAGACACATGGCATCGAGCAGGGTGGATTTTCCAGCACCGGTTTTTCCGGTAATCGCAATCAGTCCGGCATGTGCCAGAGGATTTGATTCAAAATCAATATGATGCGTACCAGCGAGAGAGGCGAGGTTATTTAGGCTCAGACGGATAATTTTCATGGCTGATCCTAAGCTTGTTGTTTTTGTGCAAGTTCATGTTGGGCTTCGACCAATAACTGCTGAAAATCCTGCTGCACCGAATGATCCTGGCTATAACCCATTTTTTCCCAGATATTGAAAAACAGTGATTCAGGTGTTGGAGGTGCCAAGTCAATTTTAGAGCTATCAGCCTGATCTTCTGCCTGACGTTGATAAATCCGGCTGATGCGTAGCAGACGATAACGATTTGGCGGCAGTGCCTGTTCAATCTGCTGACGTAAATCTACCGGTGGCGGTGCATCGGTAGTATATTCAATTTCCAGAAAATGTCGTGCTGCCAGATGCTCAATTTCCCCAGTCGGCAGTGCTTTTACTTTGCTGAGCAGATTTTCCAGATTTTCTCGAATTCTAAATAGCTCGACAGTACGAGGAACTTTCAGCGCTTCAAACTGAAAACGCTGTTCAGCATTTTGTTCAGGATCGATTCTGACTTCAACAACCTGATGCGAATAGTTGATCTCACTAAAGGATAGGGGAATCGGGGAGCCACTATAGCGAATATGCAGCTGACCGACTTTCTGCGGTTTATGCAGATGTCCCAGAGCGACATAGTCAATGACTTCATCAAATAACGCCGTTGAGAGAGCTTCTTCATTGCCGACAATAATGGGGCGTTCGGAATCGGAAGTTTCACCGCCTTGCATATGTGCATGTGACATAAGAATCAGTGCCTGATGTGGCTGCTTACGTGCTTTGGCTTCGGCAATCAACTGTTGGTGCAGATAGCTGATGGCATTCTGGCTATTATGGGTATGTTCATTAATACCGGTAATTTCGGCACTGCGCAAATAAGGTAGAGTTAGGCACCAGGCAATAATCTCTTGCTGCTGGTCATAAATCGGAACCAGCAAACGATCCAGATCAAGACCATTGTCCGCAGTCCGGCCGACAATACCCACCGCTTTGGCATTGAATTTAGTGAGTAAAGGCTGAACCTGTTCAATCCGGTAACCTGAATCATGGTTGCCGGCAATCATCAGGGTTTGCATATGCGGTGCCAGCTCATGAGCATCGGCAAGGAATTGATAAAGCTGTCTTTGGGCACTGGAAGCGGGATTGATGACATCAAAAATATCACCGGCAATCAGTAGGGCATGTGGCTGTTTTTCCTTGATTTGTTCAAGGAGCCAATTCAGGAATTGTGCATGTTCAAATTCACGGTCATGGTTATGGAAAAACTGTCCCAAATGCCAATCAGAAGTATGTAGAAAATGAACTGCCATGTATACTCACCTTTATTTTTGCCTTCCTACTATAGAAAAAAGCCCAGCTAAAAATCTACTTGAAAAAAATATTTTGATCTATTTCATTGCTACACATCATTAAAACTATTTTCAGCGTAGTTTTGAATATTAGAATAATATCTATGAAATCAATAAAATGTGATGTTTATATATAAAGTATTGAATCCAGCGTTTTTATTTTAAATTTTACTTCAGGCATTTTTTTGTAGTACCTGAATCGCAGAACCAATATTTTTTATAAAAATTGCTAAAAACAGACTTGAAAAAACAGTTAATCATTATTTTATGCTGCATAAGAAGCCGATAAAGATTCGCAGGCGAATTGCTAAAAACGGTTCGTCCAAAAAATAAAAACCGACGATTCGAGTGATGATGAAATCGTCGGTCAAAGATTTGTGTATAGTGAAAATTTTGGCTGCTATTCAAAATTTTCTAAAACACTGGACTTATTGCTTTAGCAAAGAGAACGAAAATTTGTGGATGCCAGTCCAAATTTCCGAACCTCGTACCCTATATAACGTCAGCATCTCGTTTTAGGTTGACAATAAAATGAAAAAAAAATTAATTTTTTTTATACTAGTTGATTAATTGTCCTTGAGTCCTGCTGATGGTGCCTCTAACTCGCTATTTTCTCTGGTTTTTCTTCCTATGCTTTATTTTCACCTGCATTTGCGGGGTTGTGGCGGCGTTAATGCCGACCGGCATGGGCGCAGTATTAACCATTGTGCCTTATCTGGTGGCGATGATCTGGGTACTGTTTAATTTTTTAAAAAAGGAACAACGGGCGCCAACCCAAGCAGAACGTAAAAAATTCACCTTAGGATTCAGTCTGATTTACTGGGGCTATAATCTGGTATTTTTAATTCTAGGGATTGCTATTGCGACGCGTTCCAATCCGAATGCCTGGCAGGACTTTTTACTATATCTGCAACAGCCCCAATTTATGAGTATTGTCGTGATCATGTTCCTGCTCATCGCGATTCCGCTTTATCTGCTGACCTACTGGTTTTATGGCAAACAGGCACAGCGTATGGCAGCAAAAATGTTTAGCTAAGATTTCGACTCTTTATATCAAAATCGTTGAGATTAAATTCAAAAAGCTAAATCAGGCTGATAGAAAATCAGACGTTTTCTGTATAGCCTGATAACAATTCCTCATTTATCGATCCAACCTACTTTATCTAACATTTTGATTTATGAGTGACGTATAATTTGAGCAATACAATAATAATGGCTCAGAATAACCATGTATAAACCTGTAGTCCTTATGACAGGCGCCAGCGGTTTTATTGGCAGCCATCTGGTGAAATTTTTACTGGCTCGTGATTATGCCGTGATCGGCCTGACCCGGCAGAAAAAATTGCGTGAAGAGCATCCTGATTTTCACTGGATTAATAATCTGGAAGAATTGAAAAATCATCAGATTGACTATGTGATTAATCTGGCTGGTGAAAGTATCGGTCAGGGTCGCTGGACAGCCGCCCGGAAAAAGAAATTGCTGGACAGTCGGCTAAATACCACCAGGCAGTTATATGACTATCTAGAGAAAAATCAGATTAAGCCCAAATGTATTATTTCGACTTCAGCGGTCGGCTACTATGGAATCGATCCGCAAGAACACTGGGAGACGGTGTGTACAGAACAAAGTCCACCACAATCCATTTTTATGTCAGAACTGTGTGAGAAATGGGAAAAACTGGCCTTGTCCTATACTGGGCAGGACACCAAAATTGTTCGCTTTGCTGTGGTGTTTGGTCAAGGAGGCGGGATTCTTCCGCAGATGTTATTGCCGATTAAACTGAATATGTTTGGCCGGATTGGCCACGGGCGTCAACCGGTGACCTGGGTGCATCTACTGGATGTCATGCGGGCGATCGAATTTCTGATGCAGCAGCCGACCCAGCAACAGGTATTTAATGTGGTTGCACCTGAAAAACTCAGTCAGGCGCAGTTTGCCCGGATAGCAGCACAGGTGCTGAAGCGTAAACCTTTATTGCCCTTACCAGCTTGCAGTATGAAAATGATGCTAGGTGAACAATCACAACTGATTCTGAATGGTCAATATGTTCAGCCCAAAGCCTTGCAGGAAGCCGGATTTGAATTTAATTATCCGACCCTGAAAGAAGCGCTAATTGATATTTTAAACCGTTAAAGAGTGCGGCTGTAAACGCTGTACCGGACTATAAGGCTGTGGATCTACGATGGTCGGTTGTTCCAGGATTAACTGAGACAGCAATTTTCCAGAAGCAGCACCCATACATAAGCCATTACGGAACTGGCCAAAATTGGTCCAGAGATTGTTCAGATGCGGAATTTTGCCGATATAGGGAATGCCATCCGGGGAGCTTGGTCGTAGACCAGCCCACTGTTTCACAATTGGGAAATCAGCCAGCTCCGGTACCATTTCCAGGCAGGCTTCCAAAATATCCTGACGGATTTCAGCAGAAGGCGAAGTATCAAAACCGACCTGACGCATGCTGGAACCACACAGTACATGACCATCACGACGTGGAATCAGATACATGACCTTGTTCATGCACATGGTCGGTAGCCAGTTTTCTGGTGTTTTAAAGAGCAACATCTGGCCTTGAACCGGATGAACTGGAATGTCCAGACCGAGCTGTTCAGACCAGCGTGCAGACCATGCACCGGTGGCAATGACGAACTGATCTGCTTTAAAGCTCAGGCCATTTTTAGTGGAAACACTGTGTACATGATCTTGCTGGATATTTAGCTGACTAATATTGCAATGCTCTTGCCAAGTGACACGCGGATGCTGTTTAAGGTAAGCAATAATGGACTGTAACAGTCGCGGATTGCGGATATTGGAGAGTTCTGGGAAGTAGATCGCCTGTTTGAATTTTAGATCTACTTTACTATTAATCTGCTGAATCTGAGGCTGATCCAGGTATTCGGCATGTTGCTGCGGATCTTGATATTGCTCGGCATAGCGCAGTCCAATCTCAAAATCCGTTTCATCAAAAATCAGCATACCGGTTTCATGAATCTGGAAATCAATCCCGGTGATCGGTTGCAGTTTCTGGTTCCAGGCTTGATACAGCGGTTTGGCATGGCGGGCGAGGGCATTGACGGCATTAGGATAACGCCAAGGATACATTGGGGAGAGGATACCACCTCCGGCCCAAGAGGCTGCCTGTCCAGCCGCTTGCTGATCGAAAATCGTAATAGAACATTCCTGTTCAAGCAATTCCAGAGCTGACATCAAACCGGTGATGCCCGCTCCGATAATGGCGATATGCATTGCGCCAAGGTCCTTCTATTTTATTTCATGTCTTTCAGTTTGAGCGCCGCTTCTTCCGCAAAGTAGGTCCAGATACCATCTGCACCGGCACGGCGGCAGCACATCAGGGACTCAAGAATCACGCTATCAGATAACCAGCCATTCTGAATCGCAGCAGCCAGCATGGCATATTCGCCACTAACTTGATAAATAAAAGTAGGTACACCGAAGGTATCTTTGACTTCACGAACCACATCCAGATAAGGCATCCCCGGTTTAACGATGACCATATCTGCACCTTCCTGGATATCCAGTGCAATTTCATGCAATGCTTCAGCACGGTTACCGAAATCCATTTGGTAATTGTATTTATTGCCGCCTTTCAGGTTGCTGGCAGAACCAACCGCATCACGGAATGGACCGTAGAAACTAGACGCATATTTGGCTGAATAAGCCATAATAGAGGTATAGATATGGCCATTCTGTTCAAAGGCCTGACGAATTGCACCGATGCGGCCATCCATCATGTCACTTGGCGCGACAATATCAGCACCGGCTTCGGCATGGCTTAAAGTCTGCTTGATCAGTGCTTCAACCGTTTCATCATTCAGCACGTAACCGGTTTCATCAATGATGCCATCCTGGCCATGCGTGGTATAAGGGTCTAGCGCGCCATCAGTGATCAGCACCATTTCCGGTAATTCTTTTTTCAGCAGGCGAACGGTCTTCTGTACCAGACCATCTTCATGCCAAGCGGCTTCTGCAGTCAGGCTTTTATCTTGTTGTGGTGTGACTGGGAACAGCGCCAGCTTATTGACACCTAGTTCGAGCAAACGTTCTGATTTTTTTAACAACAAGTCAGCAGACAGGCGCTGCACATTTGGCATACTTGGAATGTCTTGGGTCTGGTTTTGTCCCGGAAGCACAAATACTGGATAAATCAAGTGATCAGCACTGAGATGGGTTTCACGTACCATAGAACGTAAATGCTCATTTTTACGAATACGACGCATGCGAGTTGCAGGAAACGCGGGACGATTGAACGTATAGGTCATAAAAATCTCAGTAATCAGTATTAAACTAGGCCCCTATTGTAACCCTATCTGAATTTTTTGGGCATAAATTAGCGGTTTTTTATTGTTGTAGCTTCGGGCAGACTTATGACTAAGACAGAAAGAAATTGGACAGGTAATATACATTTAGGTGCAAAAGTGGATATTGAAGTGGTCTTAAACCAGTTGGTACACGCTTTTAATACCTCTCCTTTTTTTAAGCATAATGGCATGACCATGCGGGTGGTCGATGGTCAGATCGAAGCATATGTTGAAATGCAGGATTTCATGATTGGAAATGTGGCATTTCAGATTCTGCATGGTGGTCTTGCAGCGACCATACTCGACAGTATTGGCGGAATTGTGGCGATGGGTGAGCTGTACAAGAAAGCTGAACCGGAAACTATTGCCGATACGATTAAAAAGGTATCACGTCTGGCGACGGTAGATATGCGCGTGGATTATCTGGCGCCCGGTCGTGGCAAATATTTTATTGCCCGTGCAGAAACCTTACGTTTGGGGCGTAAGGGTTGCACCATGCGCATGACTATGGTCAATGATGATGACAAGCCGATTGCCACAGCGATTGCCTCATATGCCTATTAATTAAGTTTATCTCCTCGATCCTGGCTTACTCTGAGCCCGAACTAAACCCTTATTCCTGGAATAGGGGCTTAGCTTTTTAAACTTCCGAGTAATATTTTTTTGCATATTTTCTAATTTTTATTATTAGAATGCATGAAAATTAAAGGCTCTAGACTAGCAGATTTACACTTAATTTTACCTAATGAGGTTCCACAGCTCAGTTGCTAACTCATTAGGTTCCCTCATCCAACGGC
>NZ_JAALGV010000031.1:0-60195 GCF_011174875.1 Acinetobacter sp. GFQ9D191M | reverse complement strand
TAACTCAACTGATGGCTCTAGTCCTCTTATTTTTCAAGTCAATTTTTTATCCGCGATTCGGGTTAAATAGTTTAATAAATGCCTAAAGTTCTCAATCGTATACTTGGGCTGTGCCTGCTGTAATTCAATTTCTGAGCCATAGCCGTATTTGACTGCAATCGATTCAATCCCATTATGGCGGGCACCAAAAATATCATGCTCACGGTCTCCCACCATAATGCATTGATCAGCCTGTATGCCTTGTTGTTCCAGGATATACTGAATCAGTTCCCCTTTATTGGTCCGGTCACCATTCAGCTCACTGCCATAAATCTCAGTAAAATACTGGGCCAGATTAAAATGTTCCAGAATCTGTCTGGCATAAACGGTTGGTTTTGCTGTTGCGAGAAACAGGCGATAACCACGGCGTTTAAGTTCCGCCAGAGTTTCAGCTACGCCTTCAAAGACGTGATTTTCATATAAGCCAGTCACTGCAAAACGCTCACGATATGCCATTAGTGCCTGTTCAGCCAGGGTATCATCCGCATCTACATTCAGAATTTTGGCTAACGAAGCTTTTAGAGGAGGCCCGATAATCCAGTCAATATTCGTGTCTTCACTGATCGGATGACCCACCTTTTCCAGACCATAGCGGGCAGAAGTCGTAATCCCCACTTTTGGATCGGTTAATGTACCATCCAAGTCAATTAAAATATTCTGAATCACACCTTGTCCCCTATGTTTGCAACCGACATCAATTCATAACGTGAGTATAGCCAGATTTCTCTACTCTAAAGCAATTATTAGGCCATAAAAACAAGCCAAGAATGCCCATTTTCAGGGTAATCAACTCTATATTTTGATCAGATAAAACATACGAAATTTTGCCTGACAGACCGTTCTTGCAAGTGATAGAAATTAATATCGAGAGTTTGAATAAATTTGCCTATACTAAGGCAATTTTAGTGAATGAAGGACATCATTTTGCGACCTACCGTACTTTGCTTTTCAGGTTTAGATCCTTCAGGTGGAGCAGGCCTTCAAGCAGATATTGAAGCCATCGGTCAAAGTGGTGCTCATGCTGCAATAGCCTGTACAGCCCTGACTATCCAGAACTCACAACAGGTCTTTGGTTTTGAAGCAACTTCAAAGGAATTACTGCTGGCTCAGGCCAATGCCGTGGTAAATGATCTGCCGATCCGCTGTGTTAAATCAGGCATGCTGGGAACGACTGTAAATATTGAGGTGCTGGCAGAATTTCTAACTGCGCATCCGGACTATCAGTATGTACTGGATCCGGTGCTGGTAGCCAACAGCGGTGGCTCACTCGGCAATCAGGCCACACTGGTCAAAGCGTTTAAACAACTGATTCCGCTAGCTACGATTTTAACTCCAAATACTGTTGAGTTGCGTGCCCTAACAGGTGAGCAGGATTTAGATCAAGCCACGCAGAAACTGTTTGAAATGGGTGCTCATGCGATTTTGGTCAAAGGCGGCCACGAAGATACTCCCGACTATATCCAGAACCGCCTATATATTCAGGGTGAATTAATCAACGAAACCCGCTGTCCGCGTCTGGAAGGTGAATATCACGGCTCAGGCTGTTCACTGGCGAGTTTCATTGCCGGACGTTTAGCCTTGGGTGACCAGTTGAAAACAGCCGTACAACATGCAGAAACCTGGTTATTTGGCGTATTAAAAAATGCGGAAATTCCGGTACCGAATGGTCAGCGGATTCCAAAACGCTTTTAATCTTCCCTAAATAAAAAAGCCTGAATGATTCAGGCTTTTTTATGGCGATTTCTTTTCAAGAATGGACAAATAGACATGATGATCTTGTTTCAATGAAATTTAAAACTTGCACCTTAACCTGCCAGTTTCACAGGACGCAGTTTTTCAGTTTTCTCCTGAACAGGGACAGAAATATGCTGATAATGCAATTGCCACTGATCTTGCTGCTTGCTTAAGACCATGCTGAAGCGACACCACTGTAAAGGAAAATATCGCTCCATCGCCGCATAGGCAATCCGGACATAACCATATACGAAAGCCATGTCATTATTGACCTGAATGGTGACCTCCTTCCGTTCAACGCGCATACCATTGTTGCGCATATATGGGCGGTACTGTTGCCATGCAGCCTGATAAGCCTCGATCCCTTTCAGTTCGGAGCTAATATCAATCAGACAGACATCTGGTCGGCAAAGTTGACGAATTTCGCTGAATTCAAGTGAACAAATAGCTTGATCCCATTTTTGTAAAAATGTCCTGACTTCCTGAGCCAGACATTCTTCCCCTATTATTTTCATTGAATACCTCTCTATAAGGTTTTATTCAGACTTGAAAACCGAGATTTCAAGCATCTCATTACTTTCAGTCTTTCTTGTTTTTCATTATTTTTAATTATGTGAATGGGTCCTGGTTTTACCCATCCCCCATATATCAGGTCAAAAGTGTGACCTAATACCTAAAATTACACTATTTTTTTAATTATAGGCAAAATTTTCTGATCAACTGCAATAATCAGGTGAATTTTGACTGATTATTTAAATTTTCATGCTCTAGTTTTATTTATCGTTCTTTATATTTCAAAATCGCTTTGATACTTCTCAATTTTTTATTAAGTTCTGATGTATTCAAGATAAAGAGAGGAGCTCAGAAAACTTCATTTCCTAGTCCTCACTTCAATCTAAAAAAAATCAAATAATAGCTTTAGTATAAGTCTCTTTGTCCATTTCCAGAATTTCAACACAGAGCTGAATCTTTAACCCCGGCTGCAAGACAATGTGCTGCTGCATGACCTGAAGTACCAGCTTGGAAATTGCCTGGCGGATGTCCAGACTACGACCAGTCAGGAGAGAAACTTTAGCATGCACATAAGCCTGATCTGTCTCCTGCTCTAGTCCAATCACAAAATCCTGCTGTACAATCGCCCTACTTTTTAAATCATTCGGGTCATTAATATAACCGGCGTTAAATAAGGCCTGGTGAATTGCCAACATTAAAGGTCGGGTTTCAAGCTGCTGAATATTATCTGAATATTCAAGATGAAGATGAGGCATAAAGCATAGATCCAGGCATGATATGGCAATCAGAAGAGATTGATCTTCGAGTTTGAGGAAGAAGCATAAACCTTCAAACCCGAAGACCGAAAGCACTCATTCGTATAAGAACGTATCAGGCTTTTTTCACATATTCAGATTTGAGCTTCATGGCGCCAATGCCATCAATTTTACAGTCAATATCATGTCCATCAGTTGCATCGGGCAATAGACGAATATTTTTGACTTTAGTCCCGACTTTAACCACTGAAGAAGATCCTTTAATTTTAAGATCCTTAATCACCGTAACTGTGTCGCCATCAGCCAGCAGATTGCCATGCGCATCCTTGATGACCACGGTTTCCTCAGTTGCTTCCCCTTCTTTCCACTCATATCCACATTCTGGGCAGATTAACAAGTCACCATCTTCATAAGTATATTCAGACTGGCATTTTGGGCATTGTGGTAAAGCCATAGCAACCTCAACAAAACGAAAAATAAAAGAAAAAACAAAAAATTAAAGTTGAATTATAGCATCTTTGGATGGGTTCATGCTCAAGCTTTAAAAGGATCTCCCGCTCGACTTAATTAACTGAACTTAACCATCTAAAATATGTGGATTGACCAGCCAGGACAAAAGCTGCAATGACTCCTGCCAGCTTAAGTGACATGCAGATGGTGGTACCAGATCCGGATAACCCACCTGAATCATATGCAGACTGGTGCCTACAGACACTTTTTCAAAGATGAGCGTGACTTCAATTTCGCCTTTGACCTCAGGTGTAGAAAAGCAATCGGTATAGCGCAGTAACTGGTTGGGAATGACTTCATGATAGGTGCCATGTAAATGATGCTGGGTACCAGTGGCAAAATTGGTCAAGGTGATTTTATAGTTGCCTCCCGGTTTGACTTCGGCATGCTCAACTCTGGCAGTAAAGCCATGCGGTGCCAGCCATTTTGCAATGGCATCTGGATGAATAAAGGCCCGGTACACCCGTTCCGGTGGCGCACTGAATACGCGATGCATTTTTAGGGTATAACTCATTTCAGCCTACCTTTTTTTCTTGTTCTTACTGAAAGATTATTTTTATTTATTATTCGGACGGATCATCCCGATCTCGTCGGCCTCAGTATTTAAATGACTGCCCAATATACTGTACGACCTAAATATAATTGTTATTTATCCATTTTATAGGATGTATAACAAAAAACTACAGTTGACCCGACCAATACCGCAGGCCATAAAAAACCCGGCTTAACCGGGCTTGAATAAGGAAATTTTGATTAGCTGCTACGAAGTTTGCTTTCACCTTCTTCCGGGTCATCTTCATCATCGTAAACATAGGCCATACAGCCCCAGCCATCATATTCACCCTGAAATTCAGCAGCAATTCTGGTAAACCATTGTTCCAGATCGACAATATTTTCATAGGTAGGTTGCATATAGACATGAATGGTAATTGTCCATTCCAGCGTATCGCTCTCCTCATCCTGATATAGGCTTATCTTTTGTTCTTCTTTGAGTAAATGCAATGCACAGCGGTCAGCCTGTTCTTCACTATTAAAGGCTATCGAGAATTCAATTTCATGGTCGTCCTGCAGATCATCACCATCCTGATACATTTGCCACAGTACATGACCATTTTCATCGTCAGGGAATTTGTCATAATCGCGTGCCATAGAGATATCCTTATTATGATGTTTTATTATTCGATTCAGCTTAACTTATTTTATTTGAATTATCGAGTACAGAATATGAAAAAAAATTGAATTTCTCTAAATAACCAACTGAATTTTATCAATATAAATTTAAGAATTTGAAAAAAAAAGCTGCATTTTCATCTAATTAAAAATACCTGCATATCAATCTGCAGATTAAAAAATTTCATCGATTGATCTGGATTTTTTAATTGTAGTTAGGAAGTGATCACTACAGGTGGCTCAGATACTTGATTCTGTCGTAACTGTAGTAAAACGGCGGCGAATTTAAGCTCTTCCAGACGTAAGTTCAGATAGGACTCCTGAATCATGGCCTGGCTCAAGCTTTGTCCTTTATAGTTCATCAGGCGATAATCATCTTTTAAGGATTGCAGCATTTCACCCAGATTATGAGTATTTAACTGGGACAAATACAATTCTGCCCTGCTATTAAATGCCAGACTCAAAATCGCAATGGTGCTCTTGCGACGGTCTTCATCAACATAGTTGCAGCTGGCCACCTGCTGCTGTTCTTTGGCCTGCTCAATCTGTGTTCTGATAGTCAGTAAATACCGGGCTGCATCAGTATCGTTGTAGCCACTAATGAGCTGATCCAGAAGCTGCGTGACCGGCAGATCAAAACCATGTTGATAGCCCTTGATCTTATGCTCGAGAGCTTCAACTACTTCTTGCAGTCGCTGTTGTTCTTTAGCCTGCTGATAATAAGCCTGTAAAGCTTTTCGAGCCTGTCGCTCAATATCAGCTTCGGCCTGAGTCTGTAAATTCTGTAAATACGCTTTGACCTGAGCGATATAGGCTTTGAGATCATCCAGCATGATGGAAGCATCAAGCTTGGTTACTTCTACGAAATTTTCGGCCTGCAAGCTGCGGTTAATAATGTATTGTTCGATGTCACAGATATCCTGATATTGTTTATATTTATTCAGTTCAGTTCTGGCACTTCCCAGTTGCATCCGTAGCTGGGTCATTTCATAATTTAATTCATCAACTTGTGTTTCATAATCAGCCAATTTACTGCGTGAATGATCCAGATTTTCCTGTAAGGACTGAATATTGTTTCTTGATAATTTCAGGCTATTGAATACCCATAGTAATACAATGATTAAAACACTTGCGAGAACAAAGAGCGCGCCACTTAGCATCATCCTGTCCCTTACCCCTTGCACCATATATAGACACTAAAAAATTAAAAATTTATGATGTTTTAAAGTTATTCTGCATAATTTAATGATGAGAATCAAAGATAAAAAATGACCATAAACATTTAATATAATTGATCTTTTAAATGATTTTTCACCTATAAAACCTTAATATTTTTATGCCTATCAATTTACTTAAAATGAATCTGTTGGTGATAATCAATTAAAGGGGTTTTTATTTTTATATCGAATGTTATAAGAACAAACCCCTGAGAGACTGCAAATCTTGAGAAAAACTGAATAAAAATAGATAGATCAAACAGTTAAACTAAAGATAAAGTGATAAAGCTCCTTAAATGATTCCTGAAATTTTTCCGGGTACATATTTCTAATTTCAGAAGATCATCACTTGATAAGACATGATTCAGAACATAATTTTTCTAGAAAACTGCTTAAATTCAACTCCATAATTTTCCGATAATTGAAATAAATTCTGACATTTCTGTTGCAGCTTACTGAAATTTAAACATTTATCAGAATCCATACTCATTTTTTAAATGCTTAAATTTTACTAAAATGGTGCAGGTGCAAGAATTTCAACTTTATGGCCACTCAAGGGTTGAGTAAAAGTCAGTTCACTGGCATGCAAGGCCATGCGATTAAGAGGACTACGCGTTGGTTCCGGATGATAGATTTTATCGCCCGTAATCGGATGACCAATATGCAGCATGTGGACTCTGAGCTGATGTGAACGTCCGGTAATTGGCGTTAGCAATACCCGGCTGATGTCTTGCTCAGGCAGATATTCCAGCCGTTGATAGAGTGTTTTGGCAGCTTTACCCAGTTCAAAATGCACCATTTGCCGTGGGCGATTTTCCCAGTCAGTAATCAAAGGTACATCGACACTGCCCTCGGTCTGAATTTCTCCCTGTACCAGCGCAATATAGTGCTTGCTGACTGTACGTGCCTGGAACATTTTACTGACTGCCACTTCAGCATCGCGATGTTTGGCAAACATCAGGATGCCAGACGTCGCCATATCCAGACGATGGGTAATTTTGGCATTCGGATAACGCTCTAGTACCCGTAAATAAGCACTGTCATGATGCTCAGGCAAACGTCCCGGAACAGACAACAAACCGGCCGGCTTCTCAATGACGACCAGATCATCATCTTCATACAGAATATGCAATGGGTCTTGAGGCGGCGCGTAGACAAAGTTGTCGTTAATAGGCATGTGCTTTAAGCATTCAGGAGAAAACGCGCAAAATAACAATGTCAGGGAATACTGTCAATCCAGCCCTGTTACAGAATCAGTGCCTGACTAAGCTTTGGACGCTGCACTGATGGGAGATACTGAATGACCCGACTGATACTGGGTTTTCAGACTGTCGAGATCTTCATTTAAGAATGCCATAAGATATTGCTGAACCTGTGACATAGTCAGACTACGGAATGACACATAGTCTTTGTTCTTCAGGCTAAACAGTCCCAGAATTTTATGTTGAGCTTCGACTTCAATATCACTTTCCAGCCTGAACTCAAGCTGACCTGAGGGCGCCAGTTCATTCAGTGTGATCTGAATCGACTGTTCAGCATCGGAGTCTGTTACGGTAAAAGTGGTAATGGCGGCTTGCATCTGTAATTGTAAAACCCGTAACTGTTGCCAGTTAATGGACTTGAAAGTAGAGAGAATTTCTTCTGCCGATAAGCTGCCTAGCTGCTCTGCTTCGTCTTCTTCTTGATGCGGATAACTGATTTCTAATTCATATTTTTTCATGGGACGTGCCCCTTTCTTATATGCAAAATTATCATAGCATTCTGTTTTATTTTTCAAGGATATAATTTGTGAGCAAATATTAAACATATTATACTTTAAATTATTTATATCAAATACTTATAAACAACCAGCGACATTAGAGTAGTATTTAAACATAAAATAGTCGAAAGCTATAGGCTGTAAATAAAATAGATTAGATATGTGATTAAAATAGTATTTATTTGAATCTCAAATGAATTTACAGCTATTTAGGAAGAATATAAGTGACTGGGTAGGGAAGGTGTTCAACAGTTTGGAGGAGAAGATTGTTTTTATGAGAGGAGAAAATTTTGAGGGTGTTGGGAAAACATCTTGATGGTTTACTTCAACTATCACTCTTTGTAAGAAATGATCTTATAGCCTATAAACTTTTGGTCTATAGCGTCCTAAGCCGAATCGAGACCTTTTGGGTTCGTACTGCACTCGCGTTTTGCGCCACTCACAGCATGCTACTCTTTTCGATCCCATCACACCCTTGAGATATATAGTAGCCAAGCTGCGGCAAAATTAATTTCCTAAGATTTTTTAATTTTCCCGATTTTTGAAAATATTTTTCTTTAAATATATTTGAAGAAGAATTTTTTACCTTTCACCTCAAAATAAAGATCTTTTATTGCAGAAAGAGCAGAATTACTGGAATTTATCTTCATGTAAAACCTCATTCTGCTCTAAATTTTTTAGACCCCTCTATTCAGCTTTCCAGCCATTTAATCAGCCAGATAATAATCCACTGTAGAAACCACACGAACTTTCTTTAGATAAGGCGTATTGCTGTCACGGTCCTCAATGCTAAACAGACCTTGATTGGCAGTCTTGATTTTCCCGAGACGGCTTTGAGAATCCGCGGCAAACTTTTCTGCCACACTGCGGGCATTTTGCGTGGCTTCTTCAATCATGGCTGGTTTGATGTCATTCAATTTGGTAAAGATATATTCCGTTCTTTGCCCGGAATCATCACCACCAAAAGCAATGCCCTTTTTACCCAGAGCGACCAGACGGGTTTGCGCTGCACGGACTGCATCAATATTGTGGGTATAAACCGTAATGGTCTGATGCGCGGTATAACGTAAGGCAACATTGGCATCACCGCCGTATTGCTGGGCATATTTATCTGTAGTGACTGGAGAACCGGTGGTAATTTCTTCTGCCTTAAAACCTTCACCTTTTAAGAAAGCCTGAATTTGCTGGGTTTGCAGCTCCATAGTGTCATACAGTTCTGTCAGATCCTGACTACCGCCACTAAAACGGATGGGCCAGACTGCAACATCGGCTTTAACCTCACGTTCCGATAAACCTTTTACGGAAACAATCCGCTCATACTGTTTAATCTTGACCGCACTATTGCCCAAAATGAATCCGGCGATAATCATTCCCAAGCCGATCAAAGCCCCTAAAATCAAGGCAGGTTTAAACTGATTCATTGATCCGAACTCCTTTTCCATATTGTTATCCTGTTTCGAGCATTATAAGCCTTAAACTGCTCTGTGTAATGCTGATGCGACTATCAGTTTTATTTATTCCTGGAACTTTGGAAAGTTTTATCTCCTAACTTTTCCCCATCAAATATAGGGTAATTAGCGGAACCAGATTGAACAGGAATATCCCGACTTTATAAATGGCCATGCCGCTATAGTGAATGGCATCAAAAGTTGGATCTGAGAGCTGAAACCATTGACCATGCAATCGTTTCACCCAGTCTCGTGCAGACAATCAGCAAAAACCAGAGCATTAAAATGCTGTAATTCAAAGCCAATGTATAAAGTAAAAACCGACACCAGAAATCGAGATTCATAGTGATTCCCTGCCTGTAGAGCCATCTATCCTTAAGTTAACAGATTGATCAAATGTTCAGGAACTGCTGATTTGTATCTGTGATCTAAAGGGAAATGGTTTAAATATTTTCAGCTAAAAGTTTCAGTTCTCACTTCCAGCGATCACTTTTTAGCGTACAAACAGATGACGGGTATGATGATTGATATAGGCATTTAAGCCATCACCATACTGGGCCAGCTGTTTCATATTTTCCACATGCTGATAGCCCGTACTGCTATAACTATAGGTATACACTTTCGAAGTTTTCTTAAATTGAACCCGAATAAACTCATTGCCAATCTCATAATTGGCCACACCCGAGTCATGATTGAGATCAAGATAATGTTGCAATTGAGCAGCCCTAAACATGATAAATCTATAGTTTTATATGGGGTCAAATTGATCATTTTTCAAACAGGATAAATGATAAAACCCACTGTATAGCGGGTTTTAAATGACGACCAATATGTCTATAAATCTCATTCTGTACAGCACTTATGACAGCCCTCTACTTTCTCCCTCGGCCAGTTCATTCTTGCGCGTTTATAAGCCAGATCATAATTAGCAAAATATCCAATCAGAATCTGGTTATCAAATTCTGGCAGGTCTTCACAGCCTCGTGTTGCGTTATGAATATAGTGCACGCCTTGGGCAGACTCTTGTTCATCTACAATAAATTTAATCATTTATAGTTCCCCTAATATTGTTTTTATAAAGTTCAACCACAAATAAAACCATACAAAAATTATGCCTTTTATAATCCCATAATAAAATTATGTCTTTTTTGAATAAAAATCAAGCAATTTAATGAACAAGATGAGGGCCTTTCTTTAAGCAAATATTTCATTAAGAATGAGTGATAAATATTTATTTATCTGATTCTTATAAGGCGGAATTTTCTAGCTTGTTTTTCTTTTTTAGACGTATCCAGCGAATTGCCATGATGGCTAGCATTACAACCAGCAAGGCAGCTAGCACTGGCAAAAGCAATGACAGAATGGATAACAGAATAGCCCCGATCCACTCTCCGGTTGAGAGTACGGGATTCGCAACACCGCCTGTAGTGGCAGTTGATAGTCCACGTGCTGCAACACTGCTCAGTTGCACGGCCCCTGCTGTTCCGCCACCGACAATAATCGCTGCGGCCCAAGCTGCAAACTGGGACATTTCTCCACTGCTGGCAGCCATCGTGGTCAGAGTTCCGGCCAGTATGGCAGCAGGCGTTGCAATTGTATCGATGGCATTGTCCACCCAGGGAATATAATACGCAGCGATTTCACAGAGGGTCGCGATGGCTAAAGCCAGGCAGACTGCCGGCATGGCCAGCCATTCAAAACCGGTCATCGGTTCAAACCAGCCCATCAATGCGGCAATACTCATTATCAGCAAAGGCACAAAAACACGGAAACCAGAGGCTGCACTCAAGCCGATACCGATACATAAACCGAGGATTGTTTCCATGCTGCTTGCCCTTGAGATTTAAGCCATTTTTATGATCCAAATTCTACGCTAACAAAAAAGCCCTATCGGGTGATAGGGCTTTTATTTAAAACAGGATCTTCTGTTTTGAATATCGTGTGCTTAGGCAACCTTATCGTTATATTGGGTGCCGAGGCATTTGGTACACGGTGGTAGTCGGTCTGTACCAATTTCTAAGAAGACGCGATGTCCGCATTGAACACAAAAATAGAAACCCGTTCCCGGTTTTGAGCCAGCTGTAACCATCTTTGTTCTCCGTTGTTTTAGAAAATGGTCTAAGCAGTATAACTCTGTTGTGATGAATGTCTATTGTCCATTTTTGTAAATGATAGTGTCGTTAAAGCTAAGTGATATTTTTATTTGTGATTTAATGATATTCCGTCGCTGCGCCTAGTCACTTTCACTTTCTATGATAAATAGCTTGATAGCATTGGAATAAATGGAGCTAAGAAAGTATATATAGTGACATGATTAGAGAGAAAACTCATTAGCTCACCATATTGGGAAGTATATTCTGGTGTTCCAATTGAGGTTCCTAATTTTTCAATTCTTAGTTCTAGATCGCTAACTAACTCTTCCTCTTTAATCCACCCCAACCCTCCTTTAAAAAAGGAGGGAGTTCCCCTCTTTAGAAAAGAGGGGTTAGGGGAGATTTTTACTAGTAACTAGAAAAATTAAGCCACATTCCCTTCCAAGAAATCCTGCGCAAAGCGCTGTAATACCCCACCCGCTTCATACACAGAAACCTCTTCTTCAGTATCCAGACGGCAAGTCACCGGCACTTCAATGGTCTGTTTTTTGCCATCCTCAGTCGCACGCTCAATCACCAGAGTCAAAGTCGAACGTGGCGCAATATTACCGATCACGCTATATAGCTCAGTACCATCCAGCTTCAAAGTTTTACGATCTGTACCCGGCTTAAACTCAAGTGGAAGTACACCCATACCGACCAGATTCGTACGGTGAATACGTTCAAAGCCTTCAGCCACAATCGCTTCTACACCTGCCAGACGCACACCTTTCGCAGCCCAGTCACGGCTTGAACCTTGACCATAATCTTTACCTGCAACAATGATGAGCGGCTGCTTACGGTTCATGTAGGTTTCAATCGCTTCCCACATACGCATCACTTCACCTTCCGGCTCGACACGTGCTTTAGAACCTTGCTTAATGGTACCGTCGGAACGCACCACCATTTCGTTATACAGCTTCGGATTCGCCAAGGTTGCACGCTGTGCAGTCAGGTGATCACCACGGTGCGTTGCATACGAGTTAAAGTCTTCCTCAGGCAAGCCCATTTTTGCCAGATATTGACCCGCTGCCGAATCCAACACAATCGCATTCGATGGAGATAAATGATCAGTGGTGATGTTATCGCCCAGAATGGCTAAAGGACGCATATTTGCAAGGGTACGCGGTGCAGCCAAAGCCCCTTCCCAATATGGTGGACGGCGGATATAAGTACTTTGCGGACGCCAGTCATACAGTGGACTTGCTGCCTGCTCACGCTCGCCCAGATCAAACATCGGAATATAAACTTTCTTGAACTGCTCTGGTTTTACCGATTCTTTCACCAAAGCATCAATTTCTTCATCCGATGGCCAGATGTCTTTCAGGTAAATCGGATTGCCGTCTTTGTCTGTGCCTAAGGCATCTTTCTCGATGTCAAAGCGGATCGTACCGGCAATTGCATATGCGACCACTAACGGTGGAGATGCTAAAAATGCCTGCTTCGCATAAGGATGGATACGACCATCGAAGTTACGGTTGCCCGACAATACCGCAGTGGCATACAGGTCACGGTCAATAATTTCCTGCTGAATCTTCGGATCAAGCGCACCCGACATCCCGTTACAGGTGGTACAAGCATACGCCACAATACCAAAGCCCAGTTTTTCCAGATCTTTCAGTACACCGGCTTCTTCCAGATACAACGCTGCTGCTTTAGAACCCGGAGCAAATGATGATTTAACCCAAGGTTTACGTACTAGACCAAGTTCATTAGCCTTGCGTGCCAACAAGCCTGCTGCCACGGTATTACGCGGGTTAGACGTATTGGTACACGAAGTAATCGCCGCAATAATGATCGCACCATCTGGCATTAAACCATCAGTACGGTTTTCTACCACACCCGCAATGCCTTTTTCTTTCAGGTCAGACGTTGATACACGCGCATGTGGATTGGATGGACCAGCGATGTTACGGGTGACAGTCGATAGGTCAAAACGCAATACACGTGGATATTCTGCCTGAATCATTTCTGATGACCACAGGCCAATCTCTTTCGCATAGGTTTCAACCAGTTTGACCTGTTCAGATTCACGACCAGTCAGCGTCAGATAATCAATGGTGTTCTGATCAATATAGAACATGGCTGCAGTTGCACCATATTCCGGGGTCATATTGGAAATTGTGGCACGATCACCGACTGACATGCTGTCTGCGCCTTCACCGAAGAATTCCAGATAAGCACCAACCACACGTTCTTTACGCAGGAATTCGGTTAGAGCTAAAACAATATCCGTTGCGGTAATGCCCGGCTGACGCTGTCCTACCAGTTCGACACCGATAATGTCTGGCAAACGCATCCATGATGCACGGCCCAGCATCACGTTCTCAGCTTCTAATCCACCAACACCGACTGAAATCACGCCTAGCGCATCCGTATGTGGAGTATGCGAGTCAGTCCCCACACAGGTATCCGGGAATGCCACGCCATCACGGTTCTGAATGACTGGTGACATTTTTTCCAGATTGATCTGGTGCATGATGCCGTTACCCGCAGGAATTACATCGACATTTTCAAACGCAGTTTTAGTCCATTCAATAAAATGGAAACGGTCTTCATTGCGGCGGTCTTCTACCGCACGGTTTTTCTCAAATGCATCTGGGTCAAAGCCGCCATATTCTACTGCCAGCGAGTGATCGACAATCAGCTGGGTCGGCACCACTGGATTGACTTTAGACGGATCACCGCCTTGATCGGCAATCGCATCACGCAGACCGGCAAGATCGACCAGTGCTGTTTGCCCTAAGATGTCATGACACACTACACGCGCCGGATACCAAGGAAAATCATGTTCCTGTTTACGCTCAATCAACTGGCGTAAAGACTGTTCTAAAATCGCAGGGTCGCAACGGCGTACCAGCTGCTCGGCCAGCACTTTAGATGTATAAGGAAGTTTGGCATATGCGCCTGGCTGAATATCTTCTACGGCTTGACGCACGTCATAATATTCCAGCTGGGTACCTTGCAGCGGTTTCCGGTAGTTATTGTTCATAGCTTGCCTGCCCTCTTTCATTACTCTTTTTATTCATCAAAATATCTTGATGACTTGTTTTTTAATAAAGGCATTGTACGCTGTCGAAAGTCTATTTCCCAAATCTTATAATTTTCAAAAGCTTAAATACTAAAAATGGTATTTTTACCAAAATTACTGACCCATACTTTAGAATTTTGACTCTAAATTGCATTTTTTCTGAAAAATAGGCCTAAATCTGTCTCATTCTTTAGTATGAGATGTTGATAACAGCATAAAAAATAATCAATTTCTTGGAATGAGTTTAAGGATAAATTTCATATGAAATCAAAGCTTAGAATTTTTTAATTTTAGAAATAGCTCATTTAATAAAAAACTGAATCTATATTTTTTTATTTCAGTGTTAAGCATAACTCTTAACCGAAAATGGTAAATTTCATTGCAGATATGGCTCGATGAGTGTAGGCGAAAAAATCATTTTTCAGGTTAGACATACCCCGAAATAAGTTACATTCTCAATTCCATATATTTTTTAAGACTTTCTTACAATTTTAGAAATACGTTAAATATTTATAGGACAATGATTCATAAACATGAGCTTATAAAACGCATCCCTATCTAAAATACTTTACACACGTCATTTTAGCTTACCGTCTGTCGCCCTCCCCCTAATTTGGTGATAACAGTCTGTATCTCAACTTTGTAAATCTACCCTCGAATTACTTCACAACAACACTCATCACAAAAGCACATAAGGGTGATTACAATGATACAACTCGCCATTCTTGGTATCGTTGCTGCAGTGATCGCTGTACTGGCAGCAAGCTGGAATGGAGGTAAAAATCCCTCCAATCCTAAACCGCCAACTCCCCACAACCCTAACCCACCTACCACTCCCAATAATCCCAACAATCCACAACCTTCTCCAACAGCACCCGATACTTTGATTAGCAATCCGCCCCTATTGCAAAAAAATTCCAAGGGCACCCATGAACTGATCGTCGCTTATAAAACCGGCAAGATTTACAATCCGAGAAATAGTACCTGGGATCAACTGTTCGTCAGAGGTTATCTCACTAATGCCAGCTTGTTTAACAAGAAAAAAGCTGGAGAGTCTGTTGAAGACCTTTTAATTGGTCCGCAGATCCGGGTCAAACAAGGTGAAACCCTGAAAATTAACCTCAATAACCAGCTTCCACCTGAACAGAAAGCCACCTGCCCAGACAGAGTGGATAATGTAAACGATCCACATTGTTTTAATACCACCAACCTGCATACTCATGGCTTCTGGGTAAGCCCTCAAGGCAATAGTGATAATGTTTTCCTGAAATTTAAACCTCAGGAAAAATTTGACTATCAGTACAAAATGGAGCCGAATCATCCGGCAGGAACCTACTGGTATCATGCCCATCTGCATGGCTCAACAGCTATTCAGGTATCGAGCGGTATGGCAGGCCCATTAATTGTAGAAGGCTCAAGAACACCAAAAGTAAAAAATGGCAAAGTCACTGAAACAGGCGATATGGACATTTTATGGAAAGAAAAAAATAGCTATCCAAATGAAAACATCCTGCTATTCCAGCAAATTCAATATCGATGCTCTAACCCTGACCCGGATGTAAAATTCGATATTCCCAACAATTGCGAAGGTAAAGGCTTAGGATTACTTGAAGATTATACAGATATCGCTAATCCTGGCTCTTGGGCCGGCCAGAACTTTTATACGTCTATCAATGGTAAAGTTTTAGGGGAGATCAAAGTTAAACAGAATGCTTTTAATCGCTGGCGCATGATTCATGGGGGGGTACGCGACACCATTGGTTTGATTATTAAAGAACTGCCAAACTCCAGTAAATTTAGCGCCGCAGACACCCTTAAAGCCTGTCTGGCATATCAGGAAGCAGATCCAAAAGAGTTTAATGAGAGTTTAAAAAGCTTACCTGTTTATACGATTGCTCAAGATGGTTTGACCATGACTCAGGTACAGCGCAGAACACTGTCTGTGTTCCAGCCTGGTTATCGTCATGATGCAATGGTTACCTTCCCAACCACCAATAAATACTGTATTTATGACTCCAAATTAAATATTGAGGATGAAGTGAATGCACCGATCCCAACGGGTCAAATTACTCCTCAACTAGCTCCAAACCACCCTTTCAATGCCCAACTACTGGGATGGGTCAATGTACAGGCAAGCAAAACAAAAGCGCAGACTCCTGCCCAGTTCCTGCAAGAGCGCGCGAAAAAAATTGGTTTAAGCAAAGAGATTCAGACTCAGTTATCCAAACTTGATCTTACTGCCTTTACCGATCATCCATCCCTAATGACTCCTGCAATTGACAAGCTGGTCGCTTCCAGACCAAAACAGTACAGTAAATTTGAACTGGCTTTCGCAAATGGTCTTAAATTTGGCTTCCGCCATAAAGAAGATGGTGACTTACTCAGTTTTGGAGATGCATTTGATGGCGAAGGATCAGTCGGTCGGACACATGCCAAAGATCCGGATCGTGAATATGTACGTCAGTTACAAATTGGGCAGACGGATGAATGGGAACTGACGACCGAAGCTTTTGGTGGCCATCCTTTCCATATTCATGTTAATCCATTCCAGATTGTTAAAATCTTAAAAACTGTCACTGGTCCTAATGGCGAATCTAAAGAAGTTGATGTGAGTGAATTAGCGCCTGATGATAATGACACAGATGATGTGCAATATCGTGGCATGAAAGGACAATTCAAAGATACCCTGTTTATCAAAGCAAACTATAAATTTATTCTTCGCAGTCATTACAAGAAATTTGAAGGTGATTTTGTACAGCACTGTCATATCCTCGATCATGAAGATCAGGGCATGATGGAAACGGTACGGGTCTGTGGAGGCAAATTCCCTTGTGATTCACCTCTGCCAACCTCGTCGCATCATCACTAATTAGACACTCCTGAAAAGGCCAATGATCCCGATTGTTGGCTTTTTTGTTTGCCTCTATTAAATGCTTGCTGCACAATAGTTTGATTGATTTTTAGTATTCAAACTGAGGCTGATCATGGCAACATCTCCTGCTTTTACCTTATTTACGCTGAATGGAGTAGATGCGCAAAAATTCCTTCAGGGTCAAGTTACTTTAAATGTCGAAACTCTGGCTGAAAACCTGACTCGCTATACAGCGATCTGTAGCTTGAAAGGACGTATCCAGTTTGGTATCTGGTTGAAAAAAATTAATCCGGAAAGCTTTGAAATTGTCAGCCCTGAAGATCAGGCAGCAGAACTGGCCAGCCATATTAAAAAGTTTGGTGCATTTTCAAAAATGAAACTGGAACAGGTTGGCCCGGTTTATCCAGTTATTAATGATATCCAGACTGATTTTGTTGAAACTGAAACGGATATTACCCTTTGGCAACAGCAAGCTATTGCTTCAGGTCAGGCTTGGATTCAAGCAACTACTGCGACCCTGTTCCAGCCACAGGAATTGCGTCTTCATCAACGTGAAGGCATTCACTATGACAAAGGCTGTTATCTGGGTCAGGAAGTGATTGCTCGCTTATGGTTCAAAGCCAAGCCAAAACACTGGTTGCATTTGATTCAAGATACAGGTGAAGCACCTGCTGTTGCGACCAAGCTGCACAATGACGTCGAAGTGGTCAATAGCATTGGTACAGATGAGGGTTATCAGGCTTTGGTAGTTGCCAAACCTGAAGCATTGGCTGAGCTGGATGTACAAGTTCTGGAATTGCCTGAAGCTTTAAGTGGTGATGTGGCACGTCCACAATAATAACCTGTTATCTTGATGCAAAAGCCAGAATTCAATTCTGGCTTTTTTATTTTTATTAGGCTAAACAATTAAATAGACAAAGATTGACTGAATAAAACACACCTTAAACCGAGCACGCTTTTATTGATTCACCTCCTCTATGATTCTCAAATAATTTGTAATTAGTCACATATTCAGTATTTACAAAGCCTGAAATCGTCTTATGATGTAGATGAAAACGACAAAAATCGCACCATGGAATTAGGTGTTAGAAAAATTAAGGTTATCGGAACAATGAAAAAATTAGTACTTGCTGCAATTCTTGCAGTGTCCAGCCAATTTGCCCTAGCAAACACTTCAAATGCCCCAGTTGACCCTCAATTTGCCAAAATTGAAGAGATGGTGAATGCCAAGAATTTCAAGGGTGCCTACGATGCTTTAAGCAAACTGGCCAGCCAGGGAAATGCACAGGCTATCTATAACTTAGGCTATTTAACGCAAACTGGCCAAGGCACTGCCAAGGACGAAAAAAAGGCTATTCAGCTATATGAACAGGCCGCCAGCAAAGGTTATCCAGTGGCCAACTATGTACTGGGCAAGAATTATACCGGTGGTACTTTAGGCCTTAAGCAGGATTTGGGCAAAGCCAAACAATACCTGGAACGTGCATCGGCAGCCAATTTCGATGAAGCAACCGTAGATCTGGCTATACTTTTATTTGCTGAAGGTACAACAGCTTCTGACCAGCAGGCCTT
The DNA here is from genome assembly GCF_011174875.1 of Acinetobacter sp. GFQ9D191M. Taxonomy (NCBI): domain Bacteria; kingdom Pseudomonadati; phylum Pseudomonadota; class Gammaproteobacteria; order Moraxellales; family Moraxellaceae; genus Acinetobacter; species Acinetobacter sp. GFQ9D191M. The sequence goes on along the minus strand of NZ_JAALGV010000031.1, from coordinate 41,443 downwards.
GAAAAAATTACAGCCTCTGATTAGCAAAGGCAATATGCCGGCCATTCATGCCAAAGCCTTATATGACATCAGCAACGGCTTTAAAACCAAAAATGAAAAGCCGATCCAGCAAGGCTTGAGCAGTATTCAGGATCTGGCAAAAAAAGGCTATGTCCCTGCCCTGATGGCGATTGGCAATATGTTTGCCAACGGCAGTATTGTTGCGCAAAACCTGCCTGAAGCGAAAAAGATCTTTGCAGCCCTGGCACAGGAAAATATCCCAAAGGCCAGAGAATCTCTAGCAGCAGTGGATAAAATGATTGCTGAGCAGAAAAAAGTACCTGCCAAAAAAAGTTGATCAGACTTAATCAAAATAAAAAAGCTCCTGTTGGAGCTTTTTTATGGGCTATAGATTTATAAACCAGCGTGTTTAACTCCACCACAAAGTAATAAGGCCACTGGCAACCACGAAACCTGCAATAGTACTCATCAATAAAGGGGTTAAGGTTCGCTCATTAAGGCCGTATGCTTGTCCTAACATACCGAAAATCGTTGGCATAGGCAGTGCTGCGATCAAAGTCCCAGCATAGATCATTTCCTGACTCAGCTGAGTCAGTCGACTAAGACCTAGATACATCAGGATCGGCATCAGGATATTGCTGGAAAATACCAAATAGAAACTTTGCAGATTCACATATTTCAGGCTCATGCCCACGATTCCGCCACCAATCGCAAACAGCGCCAAAGGTGAGGCAGTCTGTCCAATCATGGCAAAGACCTGATCCAGATAAATTGGCAGGCGAATTTCAAAAATCGCACAGGCCATACCCAGCATCACCCCCATAAATAAAGGGTTCTTAAACAGCATGAGAATGGTACTTTTCACAAGACTGCCCAGATTGGCTTGATATTGTGTACCGAGTGCAGCCAGGATCAACACCATCGGAATCAGGATCATGCTTTCAATGATGACCACCAATGAGGTATAGGTCATTGCATGCTGTCCCACCAATAAAGTGAGTACTGCTGTACCAATCAATCCGGTATTGGACATCGCTGCCCCCAAGGACAGAACAGCACTATGCGAAGAGGTATTCCGGAACTGACGGCGCATTAACCAGAAGCTGAAACCATAAAGTAATAAAGTGACAGAGGTATAGACCGCAAAGTATTCAAAATACCAGATTTCATGCAGATCTTTAGAGGCTAAAAACTGGAAGAACAGTAACGGTAAGGCCACTTTGATGACAAAGGCCCCTACCATTTCGACCTGTTCTTTTTTTAGAATTTGACATTTCACACTCAGGTAACCTAGTGCCAATAATAAAAATATGGGCACAATTACCGCAATAATCATATGAAATGTCCTGTTGTTTGAGATGCGTTATTATAAGCCTTTCTAAGAAAAAATAGCCTTAAAACGATTCAAACAACTGATTTAAGCCATGCGGTGCAGAACGTAAATATTGTGGAGAAATTGCTATTTTTTCATCCAGCGTTACTGCGGCATGCCAAGGCCAGCGTGGATCATAAAGCAAGGCACGTGCAATCGCGATCGCATCAGCCTGTTTATACTCCAGTATGCCTTCTGCCTGCTGTGCATCGGTAATCAAACCCACAGCAATGACTGGAATATTCACGTCCTTTTTAATCGCTTCAGCAAAAGGGACCTGATAATTCGGATGCACATCAATTTTCTGATCTACATGTAAACCTGCACTCGAAACATGAATATAGACTGCACCTAGCTTCTCTAGTGCTTTGGATAGTTCGACTGAAGATTCTACATCCCAACTTTCTACACTATCCATCCAGTCCGTTGCTGAGATACGAACACCAATTGGAAAACCTTCTGGTACGGCGGCTTTTATTGCTTCAAATACTTCAAGCGTCAGACGAATACGGTTTTCAAATGAACCGCCATATTGATCCTGACGATGATTCGATAACGGTGACATGAACTGATGCAATAGATAACCATGTGCTGCATGTAGTTCAATCAATTCAAAGCCTGCTTCAACCGCTCGCTTGGCACTGGCTGCAAAATCCTGAATCACTTGCTGGATTTCATCAACACTTAAAGACTTGGGTGGATGTTCATGAGCCTGGAAAGGAATATCACTGGCAGAGACAGTTTGCCAGCCGAGTGAATGATCTGGGGCGAACTGCCCTTTGCCACCCCAAGGTTTATCTGTAGAGGCTTTACGGCCTGCATGTGCAAGCTGTATTGCAAAAGGCATAGGAGAAATTGACTTGACCTTTTGCAGTAAGGTTTTGATCTGGCTGGCCTGCTGGTCATTCCAAAGCCCTAAATCGGCATAACTGATGCGACCTTCAGGTTGTACAGCGGTGGCTTCCACAATGCAAAGACCTGCACTGGATAAGGCATAATTGGCCCATTGTTGTTCATGCCAGTAAGTGATTTCACCTTGCTCGGTTGCAGAGTACTGACACATCGGGGCAATCACAATTTTATTTTTAAGTTGCAATGATCCAAACTGAACCGGCTGAAATAGTAGTGACACGCGGTATTCCCTCTTTTTGTGAAGTGGCTTTTCAGAACTTTTTACCAAAAAATAAAAAACAGGCTCTGATGAGCCTGTTTATTTATAACGTGATTAAATTCTTTTTAGAAGATCACTCGTGTAGTCAAACCTAACACCAATGCATTATCCACTTGATTGCTAGACCCCGGATTTATAACGTATTGCAGGTTTGGACGTAGCATCAGCCATTTTGTTGCGTTATAGCTGTAGTTGAGTTCGATATTGTATTCGGCACTCGCATCATAAATTGGACGTGAATCTGCAAAGCGGTCATTTACATGTACACGATTAACCGCTAAACCCAATATATCATTCGGCTGGCTATCCACCAAACCAATATATTTCAGACCCAACTGTTGTGAATTATCTACTTTATTGGTATCACGATCATGCCAGGTAAAGTTAGCGAATGAGTGTAAACCCTGACGGTCATTACCCGTTGAAGTCAATTGCTGCTCTACAGCTAACCAGCCCGCAAAGGTGCGGTTTTTTCCTTCACCTGTCGCAACATCTTTCTGGTTGGCAACATCATCAGCAGTGTTATACATACCGCCTACACGATAGCTGCCAGGCAAACCATTTACCAATGATTTTGGTGTCCAGATTACTTCTGCAGGAATGGTCACACCATCAGCATTGTCGGTATCCAGACTCCAACCTTGACCTTCGGCTTTGGCATTACCATTATCTGGATTAAATTCATAAACACCGACTTGTACAGCAACTTCAGGATTTAACTGCTGTTTTACACGTGCACCCCATTGTGCGACTGGGGTATTCATCCAGATATTGCCCTGCCATTTACCCATCTGCGCAGCACAAAATGCTGTACTGGCAAAATCACAGGCCATCACATTAAAGTCCATACCGAGACCCAGACGACCAGCTTTAATGCTCAGTCCTTGATCCTTATAGTTCTTTTCAATTGAAAGTTCGGTTAAACGGCTGTCCTGGTTACCACGGCCAAATGTCCCTTGAACATTGGCCCATTGAGCTGCATCACCTTGTAAATCACGTACCGATGTACTTTGACCCTGACGCGCAGTCGCCACTGCACGAACAGTTACGCCATCCCAGCCAGCCAGTTTTTCCATGTCTAACTGTGTACCCAACCATAACTGTGCAGAAGTTAGAGGATCAGCCCCTTCATTACGTCCGCCATCAGCCAGATACGCTGTATCTGTCAGTAAGTTTGCTTCAAACTTGACACCTTGTTGAGCAAGTTCAGTACGTTTTCCATTCCAGTCACCTAATAGGTACTGTCCTTGAGGATCAAATGCAGATTCAGCCTGAGCAGAGGTCATGGCTGCCATCAATGGCAATAAAGCTAGACTTGACTTTTTCATATAAAACCTAAACATATGGAGAGAGTAAAGGCAGCCTGATGCATGCCCTGTATGACTTGATACAGAACGTTACATAACTTTTCACTTAAAAACGCAGCAATTTTTTTATTATTGGTAAAACTTTAAGTTATAAGAAAATATATTTTATATAACAATAAATTCTATATAATTTATATTTTTCAGTATGTTAAATACTAAAAATCAACCCATATATTTCCTATTTTTATTATTTGGATCTGAAACCATCTCAATATTAAAGTTTATTTTTTAACCAATTGTTAAAATATTTTTGAATGTCCTGCTTATAACTTCTATTCAAACAGGACTTGCATTCAGACTTAAAACACCCAATATTAGCCACATGATAATAGCTACCAAGTGTTATGCCTGAATTACCTGAAGTTGAAACCACCAAAACCAGCCTCCTTCCCCTTCTTAATCAGCAAGTGCTAAAAGTTGAAGTGCGTCAGCCTAGTTTACGTTGGCCGATTCCTGATGATCTCGCCCGTCTGCAAGGACAGCGCCTGCTACAGCTTACGCGTCGTTCTAAATATATTCTGGCGCAATTTGAACAGGATACGATGCTCTGGCATCTGGGTATGTCAGGCAGCTTTCGCTTGTGTGAAGCCAATGAAGAATTGCGCAAGCATGATCATCTGATTATCCAGTTTGAAGAGATCCAGCTGCGTTACCATGATCCGCGCCGTTTCGGCTGTATTCTCTGGTTAGACGCTCAATCACAAAGCAAACTGATTGATACGCTTGGGCCGGAGCCATTAAGCGATGCTTTTAATGCCGAATATCTATTTGAAAAACTAAAAAATAAAAACGTTGGCACCAAAGTTGCAATTATGGATAACCATGTCGTGGTCGGCGTAGGCAATATCTATGCAACTGAAAGCCTGTTCAATATGGGTATTCATCCAGCCCAGCCAGCCTCAAGTTTGAGTTTCGAACAGGTTGAAAAACTGGTGGTTGAGATCAAGCGCATTTTAAAACAGGCAATTGACCTAGGGGGTTCTACTTTACGCGACTATACCAATGCCATGGGAGAAAATGGTTATTTCCAGCAGACGCTGTTGGCTTATGGCCGTGCAGGAGAAATGTGCGTGAACTGCGAAACGACACTGGAAAATATCAAGCTCGGCCAGCGCGCATCCGTCTATTGTCCTGAATGCCAGCCGCTAAAAAAGGTAAAGCTTTCACCTAAGCGTGTGGCTGCTGTACGAGGTAAGAAATCATGAAGACTGCGATTGTCCGTCATATTCTGGTTAAGGATAAAGATACGGCTGAACAGCTTAAGAAGAAGATTCTGGCAGGTGCAGATTTTTCTAAGATTGCCAAACAATATTCGACCTGTAACTCTGCCAAACGTGGTGGTGAACTCGGTGAAGTAAAAAAAGGCCAACTTGTTCCAGTGATTGATAAACTGGTCTTTACTGCTGCAGAACATGTTCTGCATGGCCCAATCAAAAGTCAGTTCGGTTTTCATTTGGTAGAAATTAAGTTTCGGATGGATTTTTAATTCCTTTAGGGTTCCCTCTCCTCTCAGGAGAGGGTTAGGGAGAGGTCAGAAAATAAAAAAACGGCGCTTATACGCCGTTTTTTTATTTACTCCAAAAGCTTAAGCTTCCGGACGTTTTTTTAGCTCATCACGAATTTCACGTAACAATGCAATATCTTCCGGAGTCGCTTCAGGTTCAGGCGCTGCTTCTTCTGCTTTATCACGGCGCAGTTTGTTCATCAGTTTCACCAACCAGAATACAACCCATGCCAATAACAGGAAGTTAATGAGAATGGTCAAGAAATTACCATAAGCAAAGACATTCAGACCGGCTGCCTGTGCTTCAGCCAGATTGGTCACATTATTTGGATTATCGCCTAACACGACAAACCAGTTAGAGTAATCAACATCACCACCCAAGATCCAGCTCACGACAGGCATGATGATATCTTTCACCATAGAATCGATAATTTTACCAAAAGCACCGCCAATGATCACACCCACTGCGAGATCCATGACATTGCCTTTTACCGCAAATTCTTTAAATTCTTGAATAATGCTCATAAAGTCACCAGTATTTTTATACAATTTTGTGATGGATTATACATTAGTTAGGGATTTCTATTTAAAACTAATTTATTAAGTGTATGTAATTTCTACCCAATAAAAAAGCCGCTGAACTGATTCAGCGGCTTTTTTCGTATCAGTGACCGGTCTTATTTAGAACGGTTACGTTTACGTTCGTTTTCAGTCAGGTAACGTTTACGGATACGGATTGACTTAGGTGTTACTTCAACTAGCTCGTCATCTTCAATGAATTCAAGCGCTTGTTCTAGCGTGTATTCAAGGTTTGGAACAAGAGTCAATGCTTCATCAGTACCAGACGCACGTACGTTAGTTAACTGTTTCGCTTTAGTTGGGTTAACCACCATGTCGTCAGAACGTGAGTTGATACCTACGATCATACCTTCATAAACTTCTAACTGTGGTTTAGCAAACAGACGACCACGGTCTTGAAGTGTGAACAGTGCATAGCCCAGGCAAGTACCTTGAACCATAGAAATCAGTACACCGTTTTGACGTTTCGCAACAGTACCTTGTTTAGCAGGACCGTAGTGCGAGAAGCTTGAAGTCATGATACCAGTACCAGAAGTCATGGTCATGAATTCAGAACGGAAACCGATCAAGCCACGTGAAGGAACAGTTGCTTCAATACGGATACGGCCTTTACCGTCAACTTCCATATTGGTCATTTCGCCTTTACGGTGACCCATTTGTTCCATTACAGAACCTTGGTGCTGTTCTTCAACGTCAAACGTTACGTTTTCGTACGGTTCTTGCATTTGACCGTCGATTTCTTTCATGATCACTTGTGGACGTGATACACCAAGCTCGAAGCCTTCACGACGCATGTTTTCGATCAGTACAGAAAGGTGAAGCTCACCACGACCAGATACTTTGAAACGGTCAGGACTGTCAGTATCTTCAACACGAAGTGCTACGTTGTGGATCAATTCGCGGTCAAGACGCTCACGGATATTACGTGAAGTTACGAATTTACCTTCTTTACCAGCGAACGGAGAGTTGTTCACCTGGAAAGTCATAGACACTGTAGGTTCATCTACAGAAAGTGCTGGAAGCGCTTCAACATTTTTAGGATCACAAATTGTATCTGAAATGTTCAGTGCATCGATACCAGTTACACAAACGATATCACCTGCAGAAGCTTCTTCAATATCAACACGTTCTAGACCATGGTAACCCATGATTTTCAAGATACGGCCGTTACGAGTTTTGCCTTCTTTGTCGATGACAGTCACAGGAGTGTTCAGTTTTACAGAACCGCGCTGGATACGACCAACACCGATTACACCTACGAAGCTGTTATAGTCCAAAGATGAAATTTGCATCTGGAATGGACCGTCAACGTCAACTGCTGGTGGCTCAACGATGTCTACGATTGTTTGGAACAATGGAGTCATGTCGTCAGCAAGTTCTTCTGGAGAAGGACCAGCAACACCACGAAGACCAGAAGCATAAACTACTGGGAAGTCTAACTGTTCGTCAGTACCGCCAAGGTTGTCGAACAGGTCGAAGACTTGGTCGATTACCCAGTCTGGACGCGCACTTGGTTTATCAACTTTATTGATAATTACGATTGGTTTCAAACCACGCGCGAACGCTTTTTGCGTTACGAAACGGGTTTGTGGCATAGGACCTTCTTGTGAATCTACAAGAAGCAGTACGCAGTCAACCATCGACATTACACGTTCAACTTCACCACCAAAGTCGGCGTGTCCCGGGGTGTCCACGATGTTAATACGGTATTCTGTATCTGTACGTTTATCTAACCACTTGATTGCAGTGTTTTTTGCAAGAATGGTAATACCACGTTCAGATTCTAACGCGTTCGAATCCATGACACGCTCGATCTCACCCGCGCGATCACCGAGAGCACCTGATTGTTGCAAAAGTTTGTCTACAAGAGTGGTTTTACCATGGTCGACGTGCGCGATAATGGCAATGTTACGGAGAGTTTTAATATCTGACATGTAAATTCGATACGTTTTAAATTTGAGGGCAAATTATACAGAAAAATACAAACTTTTGACAGTGACTGTTTGTAGAGAGCGTCAATTTTTTTTCCAATTACTTTTGTAATGACGTGTAACTCGATTAGAATAGCGCCACCCAGCCTTAATTTGCATTGACACATGTCTGATTTTAATCAATCTCCTCTTTCTAAAGATCAACTTGACCTTGTCTACGGCCTTGAAGATCGTCCTAAACCGTTTATCGCATTTTTAGCCGCATTCCAGCATTTATTGGCCATTATTGTCCCAATTGTAACGCCAGGTTTACTGATCTGTCTGGCACTTGGGGTCTCCAAAGAAGATACCAACATGATCTTGTCCATGTCTTTGGTGATCTCTGGTATCGCAACTTTCTTACAATCCAAGAAAGTGGGGCCCTTTGGCGCAGGCTTGCTGATTGTTCAGGGTACAAGTTTTAACTTTATTGGCCCAATCATCGGGATCGGTTCAGCGATGGTCGCTGCAGGCACACCGGTAGAAGCGGTGATGGCTTCGATCTTTGGTGTAGTGATTGCAGGTTCATTTATTGAAATGGGCGTGTCACGCATTTTGCCATGGGTGAAGAAACTCATTACTCCACTAGTAACGGGTATTGTAGTTCTATTGATTGGTTTAACCTTGATTAAAGAAGGTCTGATCAGCATGGGTGGTGGTTATCAAGCCATGGGTGACAAAACTTTCGCCAATGCAGATAACCTGATCATGTCATGTACCGTTCTGGCATTAATTATTTTACTGAACCGTGTACGCATCACTTGGGTAAAAAGCTCAGCAATTCTGATTGCACTGGTTGTGGGTTATATCCTTGCCGGCTTTATGGGTCATCTGAACTTTGATGGTTTAAAAGATGCACCTCTGGTTCAGATTCCAACCCCAATGCATTTTGGTTTAAGCTTCTCCTGGAGCCTGTTTATTCCAATGGCATTCATTTATCTGGTGACTTCACTGGAAGCCATTGGTGATATTACCGCCACATCAAAATTATCGAATCAGCCAGTCGATGGTCAAACCTGGATGAATCGCATTAAAGGTGGTGTATTGGTGAATGGCGCTAACTCCCTACTTGCAGGCTTATTTAATACTTTCCCAAGTTCAGTTTTCGCACAAAATAATGGTGTGATTCAGCTGACTGGTGTAGCTAGCCGTTATGTCGGGATCTGGATCGCAGCACTCCTCGTGATTCTAGGTCTACTGCCTGCTGTTGCAGGTGTGATCCAAGCCGTTCCTCAAGCTGTGCTTGGTGGCGCAGTGATGGTGATGTTCGGTGCAGTCGCTGCATCTGGGATTAATATCCTGTCTGGTATTCACTTAGACCGTCGTGCCCTGCTGATCATTGCAATTTCGCTTGCACTTGGCTTAGGCGTTGCACAGGTACCTCAGATTCTGGAACATCTTCCTGAATTATTCCGTAACATCTTTAGCTCAGGTGTTGCGACAGGCGGTATTGCAGCCCTCATATTGAATATTGTACTTCCTGAAGTAAAGAAGTAATTTCATGTCCAAAGAACACTGTCTGAGTTGGACTCGGACAGTGTTTTTTCTATTGGAGAGAGATCTATGGATCCTAAAAGCGAAGTTTTATTAAGACAATATGATTATTTGTCTGGTCGCGTATTGCTGGTGAATGCACCGACCGATGAGCTTCTTGCTGAATGTGGTGAATCTATCCAGCCCTTTGTTTGGACATGGAATTATAATGATTTTCAATATTTCCAGTCACAGCAGGCCCAGGTTCATTTCGGCGCAGAATTTCCTGATCAGGAATTTGATCAGGCGGTTATTTTCGTACCTAAATCAAAAGAATTATTGAATTATCTGATTCACAATATTGCAGCCCGATTAAAACAAGGCAGCAGTGTTTTTCTGGTGGGTGAAAAGAAAGGTGGTGTAGAGCGTGCGGCAAAGCAGCTACAGGCTTATGGTAAACTCATCAAGCTCGACAGCGCACGACATTGCCAATTGTGGCAATTGACTCTAGACTGCACGGTCGAAGCAAAAGCGTTGGCAGATTGGGCACAGACCTATACAGTTGCGACACCAAAAGGTGATTTGCAGATTTGTGCACTTCCAGGTGTATTCAGTCAGGATCATCTGGATGTAGGAACAGCGGTGTTCTTACCCTATTTATCTCAAGTGACCTCAGGCAAGATTGCCGACTTTGGCTGTGGCGCAGGTGTGATCAGTGCTTATTTAGCCAAACTGAATCCTGAGAACCGTATTTTTGCTCTGGACGTAGATGCCTTTGCCTTGGCTTCTACCCAAATGACATTTGAGAAAAATCAGCTCAGCCCTCAGCAGCTGGAAATTAAAGCTGTGTCAGGTATTGAAGATGCACCGCTTTTTTTACATGCCATTGTCAGCAATCCCCCTTTCCATCAGGGAATCCAGACCAACTATGCGGCCAGCGAAACTTTATGCAAGACTTCGCGTCGTCATCTCAAGTCTGGCGGTGAATTATGGATTGTGGCAAACCGCTTCTTAAATTATCCAATTTTAATTGAACAAAGTTTTGGCCAATGTACAGTCAAAACTGATCAACAAGGTTTTAAAGTGCTCTTCGCCAGCACTCAAAAAAATGCTAAGGAATCATGATGAGCGAAACTCAGAACAGCGTGCAGCTGCAGCGTAAGCTTGGTGCTCGTCATCTCAATATGATCGCGATTGGCGGGTCTATCGGTACAGGTTTATTCCTGGCCTCAGGTGCGACTATTGCCAGCGCAGGCCCGGGTGGCGCACTTCTCGCCTATGCCCTGATTGGCGTAATGATTTATTTCTTGATGACCAGCCTTGGAGAACTTGCGACTCATAATCCGACCTCGGGCGCATTCTTTACCTACGGCACCAAATATGTCGAAGGTGGTTTTGGTTTCGCTTTAGGCTGGAACTACTGGTACAACTGGGCGATTACCGTTGCCTTTGAACTGGTTGCCGTACAGTTCATTATGAAATTCTGGTTCCCTGATATTCCGGGCTTTTACTGGAGTGCGATCTTCCTCGCTGTGATCTTTGGGATTAACGCTCTCACAGTAAAAGGTTTTGGTGAATCAGAATTCTTCTTCTCATTAGTGAAAGTTCTGGCAATTATTGCCTTTATCATCATCGGGATCTGGATGATTGCCAAGATCATGCTCACACCGGGTGTTTCGGCATTTGCAAACTGGAGCGTAGGTGAAGCGCCTTTTGTAGGCGGTTTCCAGGCCTTGATTGGTGTTGCCATGATTGCCGGATTCTCGTTCCAGGGTACCGAGATGGTTGGTGTAGCGGCTGGTGAATCTAAAGATCCGCAAAAAACCATTCCAGTCGCGATCAAGCAAATCTTCTGGCGAATCCTGCTGTTCTATATCGTATGTATTTTCATTATCGGTACATTGGTTGCTTATAATGATCCGCGTCTCTTACAGGCAGCTGCAACTGAAGATATTGCCCTTTCTCCATTCACTTTATTGTATGAGAAAGCAGGTTTTGCTTTTGCAGCCAGTATGATGAATGCGGTAATTCTGACTGCGATTCTGTCTGCAGGTAACTCAGGCATGTATTCTTCGACCCGTATGCTGTTCGATATGGCACGTAAAGGCAGTGCGCCTAAGCTGTTTGCCCATCTGGATCCACGCGGTGTACCGATGAATGCCCTGTATGCGACCACGGCGATTGCGGCACTATGCTTCCTGACCACATTCTTTGGCGAGCAGGAAGTCTTTAACTGGTTGCTGAATATGTCAGGTATGTGTGGCTTCATTGTCTGGCTCGGAATTGCGATCTCACATTACCGCTTCCGTAAAGGTTATCTGGCTCAAGGCTATCAACTTGAAGGTCTAGCCTATAGAGCTAAATTCTTCCCGTTCGCGCCTTGGTTTGCCTTCGTCCTTTGTTCAATTGTTGTTCTAGGTCAAAATTATCAAGCTGTCCTAGATGGTGAGTGGTTGGCTGTCCTTTCTACTTATATCGGTATTTTATTATTCCTGGTGATCTGGCTAGGTTATAAGTGGAAATATAAAACCAAACTGGTTTCCTATCAGGAGATGGATGTTCGACCGATGAATATTGAAAAACACTAATATCTCACCTTTATTAAAAAAGCAGCTCAAGTAGCTGCTTTTTTATATTCTGAAATCAGCTATGACGCATGACAAAATTACGGTCATCAATCACGATGACTTGCTGACAAATACCTTTTACTCGACGCTGCTGTTCGAAAACTTCTTTAGACATAGCATTAAAACTATCAAAGAAACTGATTTCTTTTTCATTGATTTCATAAATTAATGAATGGTTCCCTACCCCTTCCAGCGTATCGTAGAACACGATTACAAAACGGCCTTTATCTACCGATTTTTGAATATCTGTATAAGAAAGTGGATATTCATGAACAGACACTTTGAGTTCTTGTGCTTTTTGATAAAACTGGATTTCAAGCGGCTGTTTATCGGGATCAGTTTCTGTAAAAAATTCAACATCAAGCCCTAGTGTTTTAAGTGCAACAGCGAGTGCAATACTTGAAGCTCCCATCTCATCATTATACTGTGTCAATTGCACCAGATCAGGAATATGCAGATCTATTCCATAATGATGAAAAACCATCCAGATTGCATATATACCACTATTAGCTTCCAGACTTTGTAAGTCTTGAGGGAGTTCTATACTCATGCTTTAACTCCAAATCAGTTTCGAGCAGCAAGTGTATGCAAAAAACAGCCATAAAAAAAGCGACTCAAAGAGTCGCTTTTTTTAATCACTGTTCAATAACGAATTATTGAGCAGCTGGTTGTTCAGCTAGAACAGTACGGCTACCAGTGATTGTCGCGAATACACGACGGTTCATAGCACGACCTTCTTTAGTGTTGTTGTCAGCAATCGGTTGATCCCAAGCGAAACCTTGAGTAGACAAACGAGATGCATCTACGTTGTATTCGTTAACAAGTGCAGATTTAACAGAGTTAGCACGAGCTAGAGATAAACGTTCGTTCAATGCACGTGGACCAGTGCTGTCTGTGTGACCTTCGATACGAGCAGTTGCGTTTGGATATTCAACTAGCTTCTCAGCAACTTTCGCGATTTCTGGTTTGTATTGGTCTTTGATGTTTGATTTATTCGTATCAAAGAACACGCGAAGTTCCATGTTCAGGTCTTCAGTCAACTCTTGTGGTGCTGGAGCTACTGGAGCTACTGGCTCAACTGGAGCAACTTCTACAACGTCAGCAGCTGGTTTCAAACGACCACCTAAAACTACGTTAAGACCAGCAAGTGCTGTATAGTTCCAGAATTTTTCGTCAAAGTGATAAGTACCACGAGCTTCAGTACGTAGCGCTAAAGCATCGTTGATGTGCCAGAATGCACCGATACCAGCATTACCTAGTGTACCTTCTTCTTCATCACCACGTCCACCACGCGGCACATCATCAAATTTATATTTGTAATGACCAGCACCTAACAATGCATATGGTTTGATTTTGCTGTCATAGTTGCCAGTGAACACATCAGAAGTTGCATAGAAGTTACCTGCAATGTTCTGACCTTTGTATTCTGAACCAGGATTAACACTTTCTACATCACCTTTAACCTGGCTATATTCAGCTTCGAAACCTAACCATGGAGTTAGTTCAACACCAATTGCAGCACCTACAAACAAATCATCCTGTAATTCAGGACCACTTGTTAGTTCACCATCATTACCGCCATTGTTGTGTTGGGTGTCTTGCCAAGTATAACCTAACATTAATGGAGTAACAGTTACGCCTGCGTTTGCAGCAGCAAAAGGAGCAGCTACAAGCATTGCTAAAGCAATACGACTCATTTTCATGGATTTATCCTCCAGAGATAACAATTGTTGTTCAAGCTCAAGCCTTCTAATAGGCCATTCTGAGATAGGCTTTTTTTACCCCAGTGTTATTTTTAAGCTATTCACTGCGCATCATACAAACACTTTATTATTTTTCCAAGTGCTTGATTAATCTAATCAAGTAAATTATTGACAAAATTACTTACAATTTCCGTTGTAATTCAGTAATTTTTTACTCAATTTTTTGTTGTGAATCGCCTATTGTCATTGCCAATTTATTTTTAAGCGCCTTTTTGAATTTTGAGTAAGGCATTTCTTACTCGCTCAATTAAGCATAAAAAACGCACAATTAATAGCATGTTTCAAATAAAAATAATATATAAATCAGGTAACTCTATGTATAAAAAGATAACAAGAGCGTTCACTATTGTTGAGTTAATTATCTGTATTGCCCTTATCGCAATTGTGGTCACAATTGCCTTGCCTTACTTTCATGATTATTTATCCAAGCAGGAAGCCAAAAATATTCCGATGAAACTTACAGCAACCAATCGTTATGCACGCAGCCAGGCAGCTGTGTTTCACCAGAATATTGTGATTTGTCCCAGTCAAGATTCATTAACCTGCCAAGCAAACCAATGGAATAAAAATTTGCTGGTATTTATTGATAAAAACCGTAATCGTCAAGTCGACAATGACGAACAAATTTTACACATTGAACAACTTAATCTTAAATACGGTAACTTGAGTTGGCGAGGTGCTTTAAGTATGCCGAACGTAACTTATCAAGCCCTGACGGCTTTACCAATTGGATCGAATGGCAGCTTTTATTATTGTTCTACTCACCTTGCATCTCAGCAACGTATTGTCTTGAATAAAATGGGACATATCCGAATCGAACATCTGGCCTCCTGTTAATAAAACCCTAGAGTCTATGATTTATCCAGATTAGGACTTTAATCCTGTACTTTTTTCAATATACTGCTTAGGTTCGAGAAAAAATGATCAAAACTTATAGGGAGATATAACAATGACTGACATCGTAATTGTCAATGGCGCACGTACAGCGATGGGCGGCTTTCAAGGTAGCTTGGCTAGCGTTACTGCACCTGAACTGGGTGCTGCCACCATCAAAGAAGCGATTGCGCGTTCAGGCTTGCAGCCAACCGATATTGAAGAAGTCATTATGGGTTGTGTACTCCCGGCAGGTTTAAAACAAGGTCCTGCCCGTCAAGCGATGCGTAAAGCGGGTCTGCCTGATTCTACAGGTGCCGTCACCATCAATAAATTATGTGGTTCAGGCATGAAAGCAGTTATGCAAGCGGCAGATATGATTAAGGCAGGTTCTGCAACTTATGTGGTTGCAGGTGGGATGGAATCCATGACCAATGCGCCATATGTATTGCCAAAAGCGCGTGGCGGTTTCCGTATGGGTCATGGTGAAATCAAGGATCATATGTTCCTCGATGGCCTGGAAGATGCCGAAACTGGTCGCCTGATGGGTTCATTTGCTCAAGATATGGCAAATAGCAAAGGTTATACACGTGAACAGATGGATGAATTTGCAATCCGTTCACTGAAACGTGCTCAAACTGCAGTCAATGAAGGCTACTTTGCTGATGAAATCGTGCCAGTCACTGTTTCCACCCGTAAAGGTGATGTAGTCGTTGATAAGGATGAGCAACCATTCAATGCCAATATTGACAAGATTCCAACTCTACGCCCTGCTTTTGCAAAAGACGGGACCATTACGGCAGCAAATGCCAGCTCTATTTCAGACGGTGCCTCTGCCCTTGTGCTGACTTCAAGCGACAATGCAGCAGCTAAAGGTTTAGCGCCTTTGGCTAAAATCATTGCTTATGCTTCAAACTCCCAGCATCCATCTGAATTCACGATTGCGCCAGTGGGTGCGATTCAGAAAGTTCTGGATAAAACTGGCTGGAAAGCTGAGGAAGTTGACCTTTGGGAAATCAATGAAGCGTTTGCTATGGTCACCATGTGCCCAATGGATGAGTTCAAGCTTGATCCTGAAAAAGTCAACATCAATGGTGGTGCATGTGCGCTCGGTCACCCGGTTGGTTCTACAGGTTCACGTATTATCCTGACCTTGATTCATGCATTGAAACGTACAGGCGGTAAACGTGGTATCGCTGCGCTATGTATTGGCGGTGGTGAAGCAACTGCGGTCGCAATCGAACTGATCTAATTCTTTTATAATCAATTCGTAGAGAGGGCTTTTATAGCCCTCTTTTTATTTTATAAATATTTCATTTTTTTATTATCTATCCATAAAGTAAATTCTTTTAATTACATTTTCATAAAGCTTCTTTATCAATCAGATTCAATTCAGGGCGTAAATTAAAGGGATTCAGAATAAGAAAAGGAATCCTGCATGCGACTTAATCACTATCTCAATTTCCAGGGTGAAACCGAAGCTGCCTTTACCTTTTATCGTTCGGTATTTGGTGGCGAATTTTCCAGTCTAACCCGTTATGGAGATACGCCTGGACAGCAAGGAATTGATTTATCAGATGAAGAAAAAAATCTGATTTTGCATATCTCACTTCCAATTAATGAATACACAGAGCTCATGGGCTCTGATATCAATGACAAACTCTGTACTGAAAATACACCAGCATTTAGTAAGGGTACTAATCACTATATTGCGATTATTTTAAGTGCCAATGAACAGGATGAAGCCAAACGACTCTATGAAGCTTTATCAGTGAATGGTCAAATCGAAATGCCTTTAGAAAAAACCTTTTGGGGTGCGCTTTATAGTGCCTTTACGGATCAATTCGGAGTGCAATGGATGATTAACTGCCTACTTGAAGAACGTGCACTCTAAGGTTTAAATACAAAAAAGCCTCCAGATGGAGGCTTTTTAGTTGAAGGCGAATTAAGCCCCAGTTTGATAATTCGGTGTTGGTACGGCGGTTGAAGCTTGGTACGGATTGGTAAAATCACCCAAACCTGCAGCGGCTTCCTGAATATCTTTACCTTCTTTAATGACAAAAGTATCAAAACCAGAACGCTTCATGTAGTTCAAGACATCTTTGAACACATCACCAGTCGCACGTAGCTCACCCTGGAAACCTTGACGGCGAAGCAATGCAGCAAATGAATAACCACGGCCATCATTAAAACCTGCAAACTCAATAAAAATAGCATCAAGTTGGTCTAGTGGGAATTCATTGGTTTCAGGTGAAGCATCAACCGTTAAGTACAATGCTTTTTTACCAGAAATATTGGCAATCTGGTCTAACTGCTCTACAGTCAGAACCACATCACCCTGTGGCAATACACCATCTTCACCAATTAGCTGGTAAGTGTTATCTGCAATTGTGCCATCTTTAGAGAGCACTTGTAGTGCGGTATTAAGCATATGCGCGCTCCTTGAATGGTTGAATGCCGACACGACGATAAGTATCGATAAACTCTTCACCGTCCTGACGCAAGTCAAGATAAGTATTCAGAATTTCTTCTACGATATCCGGCACCACTTCTGCAGCAAATGATGGCCCAAGAATGTCACCAATAGAGGCATCATGATCCGCATTACCACCTAAAGTGATCTGATAGAATTCAGCGCCTTTTTTATCTACACCCAGTATTCCGATGTTACCTACATGGTGATGACCACAGGCATTCATACAACCTGAAATGTTCAGGTCCAGTTTACCCAAGTTGTAAATGGTATCCAGATCATCAAAACGGCGTGAAATCGCTTCAGAAATTGGAATGGATTTCGCATTCGCTAGTGAGCAGAAGTCACCACCTGGGCAGCAGATAATGTCAGTCAAGAAACCGATATGCGCACGTGCCAGGTTATGCTGATCCAGCGTCTGCCACAATTCGAACAGGTCTTTTTGTGGTACATCTACCAGCGCAATATTTTGCTCGTGAGTCGTACGCAATTCACCGAAGGTGTACTTGTCTGCAAGATCTGCAATCAGGTTCATTTCCTCAGTGGTCACATCACCCGGTGCAATGCCTGCACGTTTCAGTGAAATCGTGACAATACGATAACCTTTCACTTTATGTGCATTGGTATTGATGTTGAACCATTGCTTAAACTTCGGATACTGAGCAAACAGCTCTGTGAAGTCTTCATCTGCATAATCTTGGTAATCAAATGGAGTAAAGTTTTCATCCATTCTCGCCAGCGTTTCAGCATCAATCTTCAACGTTTTAACAGTATGTGCAAATTCGGCTTCAATTTTCTCAGCAAAGACTTCAGGCGTCAGAGCTTTTACCAAGATTTTGATACGCGCCTTATATTTGTTGTCGCGACGGCCGTGCAGGTTATAGACACGTAGTACTGCTTCAAGATAAGCAATCAGATCTTCACGTGGTAGGAAGTCACGAATAAAACTACCAATTACTGGTGTACGGCCCAAGCCACCACCGACTTTAATTTTATAACCGATTTCTCCAGCTTCATTTTTTACGATATAGACACCGATATCGTGGAATGAAGTTGCTGCACGGTCAATCTCTTCCAGCGCAGATACCGCAATCTTGAACTTACGTGGCAGGAAAGCAAATTCCGGGTGGAAAGTTGACCATTGACGGATCAATTCACAGGTCGGACGTGGATCTGCAATTTCACCTGCCACCACACCTGCATACTGGTCAGTGGTAGTATTACGGATACAGTTCCCTGAAGTCTGGATCGCATGCATTTGCACGGTTGCCAGTTCAGCCAGCATATCAGGCACGTTTTCTAGTGCAGGCCAGTTAAACTGGATATTCTGACGGGTTGAAACGTGTGCATAGCCACGATCATACTCTTTCGCCAGATCAGCCACTTTACGAAGTTGTTTAGAATTCATCAGGCCATAAGGTACCGCAATACGCAACATTGGCGCATAACGTTGTACATAAAGACCATTTTGAAGGCGGAGCGGACGGTATTCATCTTCCGTCAATTTGCCCGCTAAATAACGTTCCGTCTGGTCACGGAACTGTGCAACACGTTCATTAATCAGTTGCTGATCGAAATCAGTATATAAATACATGGCGTACAGCTAGTAGTTTCTATTATATCGTCGGCAAGGATAACGACATTGAATCTATCAATAAAATGCTTTTTATACATATTTCATAGCGATTTTATTGATAAGCCTAGCAAACTTTCAATGATATAAAGCTTTAGATCAGCTTCCTCTGATTTTTAACATGAATGATTTATTTTTTAAATCTTTAGCAGTTTTTTTCATAAACCAAAATGAGAAAGTCGCTCAATTACCACTCTTTGGTTTCGCCTAAAGCCTGACCAATAAATTGATATCGCATAGTTGATCTTGAAAACTTGATCGGGCAAGCCAGTTGAGCTTCGGTTTGCTCCCGCTGATCTACTTTAACTGGTACCTGCACCACCCATTCGCGTTGCTGTGCCAACTCAGAATGCAGGGCTTCATCAAGCTTTAATACAGGCTCGACACAGAAATCTGCCTGAGAAAATAAGGCTTGCCAGTGAGATAGAGGTTGGGATCTGATTTTATCGCGAATTGCCTGTTTTACTAAGGCATGATCTTCAGGTGCGAAAGAAGTTCCTTTTTCCAGAATGATCGGCAAATCCAGCAACTGTGCCAGACCTTGCATGAATTGAGGCTCCAGACTGCCTACTGATAAATAGCGATCATCCTGAGTCTGATAATAGTCATAAAAGGTACCGCCATTTAAGTAACCTGATTCTATCTGCTGATGCTGATTACCCGCCAGACTGGCAGAAGCTGCCATATTATTTAGTGTCGCCGCGCAATCGGTCATGGAAATATCAATATATTGTCCCTGGCCACTGCCCTGTCGCTCAATCACCGCTGCCAGAATGGCAACCAGCGCATGCATGGAGCCACCCGCGACATCGGCAATCTGGATTCCCATTGCCGGTGGTCCGCTTTCAAGCCGGCCACTATGCCCGGCAATCCCAGATAAAGCCAAATAGTTAATATCATGCCCTGCCCGATCTTTATAAGGGCCGGTCTGACCATAACCGGTAATCGAGCAATAGATTAAGCGTGGATTGAGCGCACTGAGTGTTGGATAATCCAGGCCAAGCCGTTGCATCACACCTGGACGAAATTGTTCTACGACAATGTCATAATCCGCAATTCGGAATTTGATCTGTTCAATATGTTCGGGATTCTTTAAATCCAGTGCGACAGAATGTTTGTTTCGATTCAGATAATTATGCGTTGTGGCCTGTCCATGTGCAAAAGGTGGCATTAAACGCACCAGATCAGGACGTGTGGGTGATTCAATATGCACAACTTCTGCACCCATGTCTGCAAGATATAATGTAGCAAATGGACCGGGTAATAATGTAGAAAAATCTAATATTTTCAAACCTTTTAATGCATATGACATTGGAGTTATTACTCTATTTATATCGCTTTTTGCCTCATCATAAGAACATAAATGCCCAAAAACAATGTCATGTTCAGCCATTTACCTTGATAGTTTCGGCAATTTAACATGTAAGAAAATGGTAATTGAATTCTTGTAAATTGCCATTGATTTTTTATTTTTTGTCATTTAGGTCAAATATTAGTGAACATTAAAGAGACTGAAGGATTAAACATGAGTCGTGATACGATCAGTATCCACTTCGTCAATGCTGCCTTATCTGGCGTTAAGCGCTTGGGCATGGATGTCGATACTTTATTGTCTCACGTCGGGATTGAAGCAGAATTGCTGCATCAGCCCAAAGCGCGTATTTCACCTGAACAATATACCCGCTTTATAAAAATGTTGTGGATGGTGACCCAGGACGAACATGTCGGTTTTGACAAACAGCCGCGTCGTCTGGGCACTTTCGCGATCATGTGTCAGCTGATTATTCATGCCAAAACACTGGGCGATGCACTCGAGCTTTCTTCTCAATTCTACAAACTCTTTGGTGATGACTGGTCTGTAACCCTGGAACGTGACAAGCATGAAGCGCGTCTGGTTCCCCTGATCCCAAATTCGATGGATCCGGAACACTTTATTACTGAAAGTATGTTGATGATCTGGCATGGTCTGGCATCGTGGTTAATTGAACGTCGTCTGCCGCTGGAACGTGTACATTTCAGCTACCCTCGCCCTGCGCATGCAGATGAATACGATGCGCTGTTCTTTGCACCTGTGATGCAGTTCGATATGCCGCGTACTGAAATTACCTTTGCAGCGGATTATCTGGATTTGCCAATTCGCCAGAATGAAGAAACTCTGGAAGAATTCCTGAAAGCAGCACCTGCTCAACTTCTCGTTAAATTTAAAAATACCAACTCGCTGACTTCGCGGATCCGGGATGTATTGAAGAGCCAGATCGGTGAAGAAATGCCGACCTTAAACGATGTTGCATCGATGCTCTATCTATCCCCACAAACCCTGCGTCGCCGTCTTGCTGCCGAAGGCAAGAGCTATCAGGGCGTGAAAGATGCGCTACGTCGCGATGCTGCGATTCACCTGTTATTGAATCCGGATTTAACGTTGGAAGACGTGGCACAACAGGTGGGCTTTAGTGAAACCAGCACTTTCCACCGTGCTTTCAAAAAATGGACAGGGGTAACACCTGGTCTATACCGTCAGTTACACGGTTACCATTAAAAACCTTGCTCTAAAAATGTATACTTGAAAAGTATCGTTTATTAAGCGCTACAAGCCCCTAGCCCAAGCTCCAGACTTGGGCTTTTTTATACCCGCTTTTTAATCCATCAAGACTGACCAAATTGCTCAAATGATCTGGTCCGTTCTCGTCATTGCACTTCAAGATTTAATCATTACACTCGAAGCATTAGAACAATTTCAGTAAAGCAAGAAAAGGATATTGTATGAGCGAGGCCTATATTATTGATGCCATTCGCACGCCACGCGGAAAGGGAAAAAAAGACGGATCATTACATGAAGTTAAACCAATTAGTTTACTGACTACGCTCTTAAATGAACTGAAAGAACGCCATAACCTGGATACATCTCAGGTGGATGATATTGTGCTGGGCTGTGTGACTCCAATCGGTGATCAGGGTGCAGACATTGCCAAAACTGCTGCAATTGCCGCAGGCTGGGACAATGATGTGGCTGGCGTTCAGATCAACCGTTTCTGTGCTTCGGGTCTGGAAGCTGTAAATCTGGCAGCACAAAAAGTTCGTTCAGGCTGGGAAGATCTGGTCGTTGCGGGTGGTGTTGAATCCATGTCTCGCGTTCCGATGGGTTCTGATGGCGGCCCGTGGGCATTAGATCCTGAAACCAATATGGCTTGCGATTTTATTCCACAAGGCATAGGGGCTGACCTGATCGCGACCATTGATGGTTATAGTCGTGCAGATGTAGATCAATTCGCCGAGCAATCACAAAAGAAAGCGGCAGCAGCCCAAGCGAATGGTTATTTTGATAAATCTATTATTCCAGTGAAAGATAAAGCTGGCGTCGTGATTCTAGACAAAGATGAATTCATTAAACCGACAACAACTGCAGAAGGCTTAAGTGCATTAAAGCCAAGTTTTGCAACGATGGGCCAGATAGGCTTTGATGCCATCGCTCTACAGAAATATCCGGAAGTAGGCTCTGTAAACCATGTACACCATGCGGGTAATTCTTCAGGCATTGTGGATGGTGCAGCAATCGTATTACTTGCCTCCGAACAGGCAGTGCAACAGCAAAATCTCAAGCCACGCGCCAAAGTACTGGCAACGGCACTGGTTGGTGCCGATCCAACCATTATGCTCACCGGCCCTGCCCCGGCTGCACGTAAGGCTTTAGCCAAAGCTGGACTCACCATTGATGACATCGATCTGTTTGAAGTCAATGAAGCTTTCGCTGCTGTGGTGATGCGCTTTATCAATGAAATGAAAGTTGATCCTGCCAAAGTCAATGTTAATGGTGGTGCCATTGCCATGGGACATCCACTTGGTGCGACCGGTGCCATGATTCTAGGCACTTTACTGGATGAACTGGAACATCAAGGTAAGAAACGTGGACTGGCCACCCTGTGTGTGGGTGGTGGTATGGGCATCGCAACCATTATTGAGTTGGTATAAGGAGATCAGCATGAGCGCAATTCAATATCAAAAAACTGAAGATCATATTGTCATTCTGACCTTTGATTCTCCGAACCAGTCCGCCAATACCATGAATGCCGACTTTCGCGCGGCTCTGAAAGAAGTCGTTGCTCAGTTACAGGCTGATGAACAGATTGCCGGGATTATTTTCCGATCAGCAAAAAAAACATTCTTTGCTGGCGGTGATCTAGATGAGTTAATTCAGGCGACGCCTGAACATGCCACCGAATTCTTCAATATGATTGAAGATATGAAAGCCAAACTGCGTTATATCGAAACGCGTGGTATTCCAGTAGTGGCAGCTTTAAATGGTACAGCCTTAGGCGGTGGTTGGGAAATTGCTTTATGTGCCCATCATCGTATTGCGCTGAATGATGCCAAAACCAAGTTTGGTTTGCCTGAAGTCACTTTAGGCTTGCTGCCAGGCGGTGGTGGTATTGTCCGTATGGTTCGTCTGCTAGGCCTGCAAAATGCCTTACCTTTGCTGATGGAAGGCAAACAGTTTGGTGTAGAGAAAGCTAAGTCTTTGGGACTGGTGCATGACACAGCCGACTCACTGGATGAGTTACTAGATAAATCTATAGCCTGGATTAAGCAATATCCGCAATCCCAACAGCCTTTCGATGTAAAAGGTTACAAAATTCCGGGAGGCTCCCCTTCTTCGCCTGCCGTCGCACAGATGCTTGCCATTGCTCCTGCGATGCTGCGTGATAAAACCAAGGGCTGCTATCCAGCTCCTGAAGCCATTTTATCCGCTGCGGTTGAAGGCGCTCAGGTTGATGTTGATACTGCATTGAGAATTGAGTCGCGTTATTTCACCTATCTCGCCACTGGCCAGATTTCCAAGAACATGATCGGTACATTCTGGCATGGCATGAATGCCATCAAGTGGGGTGCCAGCCGTCCTAAAGACTTTGCGCCATGGAAAGCTACTAAAGTAGGTATTTTGGGCGCAGGCATGATGGGTGCAGGTATTGCCTATGTCACTGCCAGCAAAGGCATTCAGGTGGTACTGAAAGATATTTCGGTCGAAGCTGCGGAAAAAGGCAAAGCGTATAGCCAGAAATTACTGGATAAAAAAGTGGCTCAAGGCCGCTTAACAGCCGAAAAACGTGACCAGATTTTAGCTCTGATCCCTGCTACTGCGAGCATGGCAGATTTAGCAGGTTGTGACCTGATTATTGAAGCAGTATTTGAAAATCAGGAACTCAAAGCCAAAGTTACTCAGGAAGCAGAGCAATATTTATCAGCCAACGGTGTAATGGCATCCAATACCTCAACTCTACCCATCAGTGACCTAGCTCAAGCCTCTCAGAATCAGGCAAATTTTATCGGTCTGCATTTCTTTAGCCCAGTCGACAAAATGCAACTGGTCGAGATCATTAAGGGGAAAAATACTTCAGCAGAAACACTGGCCAAGGCATTTGACTATGTGCAGCAAATTGGCAAGCTACCGATTGTAGTGAATGACAGCCGTGGCTTCTTTACTAGCCGTGTCTTTGGCACCTTTGTACAGGAAGGATTACGTTTGCTTGCCGAAGGTGTGCATCCAGCTCGTATTGAAATGGCTGCGCTGAAAGCCGGTATGCCAGTCGGACCACTTGCTATTCAGGATGAAGTCTCTCTGACGCTTTCTGAGCATGTAGCTGCAGAAAGCCGTAAGGCTCTGGCTACACAAGGCAAAGAACGTCCAAGCACCGATGCGGATGCCGTGATTCAAACCATGATTCATGAGTTTAACCGTAAAGGCAAAGCTGCTGGTGCAGGTTTTTATGACTATCCTGAAGGGGGCAAAAAGCAGCTATGGTCTGGCTTGGAGCATTGGTATAAAGAAGTGGATATTTCTGAACAGGAAATGATAGACCGCTTCCTGTTTGTTCAAGCCCTCGATACTGTGCGCTGTCTGGAAGAAGGTGTGCTGGAGTCAGTGGTCGATGCGAATATCGGGTCAATCTTTGGAATTGGTTTTGCCGCCTGGACGGGAGGTGCTGTGCAGTTCTTGAACCAGTATGGTTTAACCAAGGCCTTGAATCGTGCTGAAATCTTGGAACGTAAATATGGCGAACGTTTCAAAGCGCCACAGTTACTCAAACAGAAAGTTGCTGAAGGCCAGCGTTTTTAAAACCTGAGTCTAAAAAGAGGAGCTTAGCTCCTCTTTTTTTATTTCAACGCCATAGAATTTCTAAGTTTGATATTCTCTCTAAATGACACATTTTGATCTGCTTTCCAGGCAATTTATGTTATAAAGTTACATGAGTTAGACATCCACGATGGGTACATGCATATGACTGATCACAGTTCACCTGAAAAATCACCTTGGGGTTGGAAAGCACTGATTATCTTCTGTATTTTAGGTGGATTATTCATGTTGTTTTTCTGGCTTGCGGTCAGTAATGAACCAGACTACATGCCAAGCCAGCAAAAGAAAGAAAATACCCAGCAGCATGCATTTAAGAATGCACCTGCGATGTCTCCAGAAGCTTTAGCCAAAGCACAGGCTGACCGTGAAGCTCGTCAGGCGACCTCTTCATCTCATCAGACTCATGAGACGAGCGTGGAAGAGCACAATATGTCTGCTGAAGAACATGCACAGATGGACAATGCTAGCCATGACGAAAATACCACTCATGGCCACTAAGCAGTTCCAAGATCAAATTTAAAAAAGCGAGGTTTTCCTCGCTTTTTTATTTTTTAGTCTTTTAAGCTGAGATACATATCTATATGTGGAATGCCACAATCCAGATATTCTTCACCCTGCACGTCAAAACCCAAGTTCTGATAAAAGCCAATCGCATGTACCTGTGAAGAAAGCTTTAGGAATTCACGTTGCTCTGTCTTGGCCTGATCAATCACAGCCTGCATGATATTTTGGCCGATACCCGTACCACGTGCCGACTGTAATACAGCTACGCGACCAATACTGTGATTCTTTAATAAGCGTGCAGTCGCCACGGCTTGATCCTGTAAATAAGCCACAAAATGCGTAGAGATTGCATCCTCCGCATCCCATTCATCTTCAGGAGCAATTTGCTGTTCCTGAATAAAAACGGCTTCACGTATCACTCTGGCATCTTGGGCTAACTCATCCCAGCTGCCTGACACGATCTTAAGATTGTGATTGTCTAGCATTTAGAACCAATTCCCTGCTGATCCCACTGGTTATTCAATAACAATTCCAGTGAATGTTTTTGAATTCCATACATCTCTTTTAATACCTGAATCTGGGCGAGAACAGCCTGATCTGGCTGTTCATAATCCTTCCGTTTGGTCGCCAGAATCATTTTATTTTTACTGGTGTGTTCTAGGGCCACAAATTCAAAGACCTTGGTTTCATACCCATACGCCTTAAGCAATAAGGCACGAATGGTATCCGTCAGCATTTCGGCTTGCTGCCCAGCATGGATGCCAAACTGCAACATTGGTGACAGCATGGAGCACACATGATGATCTGTGCATTCAAGCGAATACCGCTATGGATTGCAAAATCGGTCGCCACATCACAGGCATGCAGAGCGATCATCACATCGAGACGTTCCGGTTCATAGGTACGCACATCGCCCTGGAAGAAATCCAGCTGGCTAAAACCAGATTGCTGCGCGACATTCTGACAGAACTCGACCATTTTCGGATTCAGCTCTACGCCGGTGACATACGGCGTCTGACCATGTTTTTGCATATAATCATATAGCGCACAGGTTAAATATCCCTTACCTGAACCGAAATCGACGATACGTAATCCTTGTTCCTGCGGCTGGATTTGAGCCAGTGCGCCTGAGAAAATCTCGACAAATTTATTAATCTGTTTCCACTTACGCGCCATGCTCGGAATGATCTGGCCTTGCTGATCGGTGATTCCTAAATGCTGTAGGAATACACTGTCCTGATCGACATAACGCTGTTTAACCCGGTCATGGCCCTGCTCGGCTTTTGTCTTTGTAGAGGCAGGTTTAGCTTTACTTCGTGTCAGCATGGCCTTTTTCTTGTTTTTCTTCAGCTGCAATTCTTCCTGATCGGTAAACAGGTTAGCTTGCTTGCAACAGGCCAATAATTCCGTTACTTGAGTCAAGGCTTCATTCAAAGGATAGTTTTTGGTGACATCCTGAGTCTTGTATCGATAGACACAGCTCAAAACCTTCTGTTCATTGAGCGAAATGACTCTAAAGGTCATTTTCTCCAATTGTTCAAGTTCACCTTTATACTGACTTAAGATCAGACGATCAAAATGATCAGTTTCAAAGGCTTGCTGAAAAGCCTCCAAGAACTGTTGTTCCTGAACCGAGAGAGAAGTCGATGTCGACATAAGAAAAACCTGATATGAATTGCTGCTCAAGTTTAATTGTTCTTAACTTAAAAGCAAAATTGAATTATTATACAAGTGTATATTTAAAAAGAATGACAACCATGCAGAATGCTCCCCTAGTTCCAGATTATGATCATAATGAGGAACGGATTAATTATATTAGTCACGGCCTCGGTGCTGCACTGGCTTTAATTGCCGGTATTTTATTGATTATTAAAGGCTCTTATTTGAGTGCCGGACAATGGATCGGCCTTTGGGTATATGCTTTCAGCATGATTCTGCTGTTTTCCGCTTCGATGCTCTACCATATGTCCACTGCTGCAGACCGACGCTATTTTTACAAAAAAGTTGATCATACGGCAATTTACTACCTGATTGCAGGTACCTATACCCCGTTTCTTTCAATTGCGATTCCAACGGCCAAGGCCCAGTATTTACTGATTGCCTTGTGGGTGATTGCTGTACTTGGAACACTATTCAAGTTCATTTTCATCAACCGTTTCCAGAAACTTTCTTTGGTCGCTTATCTGGTCATGGGATGGCTGGTATTACTGGTTATGGACGATATGCAGCAGCACTTAAGTGCTCAATCTTTAACCTTTCTGATCATTGGTGGCTTAGCATACACTGTAGGTGCATTGTTTTACGCTTTAAAAAGAGTAAGATATACCCACGCTATCTGGCACATTTTTGTATTGATAGGCGCAGGATCACATTTTCTGTCTATTTATCTTTACGTGATTTAATCATCTCATTTCTCCATTTCAGTGACCCTGAGCGAGTTGAAACGAGAAGATTGCAGTTGTTTTTTTAAAAAATTACGCCTTTTTTAAAAAGATTACGCTTTTAAAACTAAGTTTTTTATTTTTAGTAAGTGTAAGGTTATTCATGGCGTCTTCAGATTCTATCGTTGTAACAGAAACTACAGCAACCAATTCAAAATTTCGTGTTTTAACAGCAAGTTTAGTAGGCACTACAATCGAGTTCTTCGATTTCTATATTTATGCCACAGCTGCCGTTATTATTTTCCCTTATCTGTTCTTCCCTACAAGTACAGATCCTATGACTGCGACTATTCAGTCGCTGGCAACCTTTGCGATTGCCTTTATTGCCCGTCCAATCGGCGCTGCACTCTTTGGTCATCTGGGAGACCGGATCGGACGTAAAGCCACACTGGTCGCGGCCTTGTTGACCATGGGCCTTTCT
This sequence comes from Acinetobacter sp. GFQ9D191M, assembly GCF_011174875.1. Lineage (NCBI taxonomy): Bacteria > Pseudomonadati > Pseudomonadota > Gammaproteobacteria > Moraxellales > Moraxellaceae > Acinetobacter > Acinetobacter sp. GFQ9D191M. The sequence goes on along the minus strand of NZ_JAALGV010000031.1, from coordinate 13,145 downwards.
ACCGTTGCCATTGGTTTATTGCCAACTTATGCACAAATCGGTATTGCTGCGCCATTATTGCTGGCTCTTTGTCGTTTAGGCCAAGGCCTTGGTTTGGGTGGTGAATGGTCAGGTGCGGTTCTACTGGCAACTGAAAATGCGCCAGAAGGTAAACGTGCCTGGTACGGTATGTTCCCGCAACTTGGTGCACCAATTGGCTTCATTCTGGCAACAGGCTCATTCTTGACACTTGGCGCATTCATGTCTGAAGCAGAGTTCATGCAATGGGGCTGGCGTATTCCATTTATCTCTAGTGCGCTACTGGTGATTATGGGTTTATGGATTCGCTTGAAACTGCATGAAACCCCTGCATTCCAGAACGTGTTGAAAAAGCAGAAAGAAGTGAATGTACCCTTCTTCGAAGTATTCAAAAAGCATTCTAAAATGCTGGTATTGGGTACCATCGCTGCGATCTGTACATTCGTGGTGTTCTACCTGACCACTGTATTCGCATTGCAATGGGGTACCAAACAGCTCGGCTATACACGTGAAGAATTCCTTCAATTGCAATTAGTTGCAACTCTGTGCTTTGCCGCGTTCATTCCACTTTCAGCAGTTCTTGCAGAAAAATTCGGTCGTAAGACAACTTCAATCGCGGTATGTGTGGTCTCTGCTATTTTCGGTATCTTCTTTGCCGACATGCTTGAATCAGGCAGTACGCTGGTTGTGTTCTTCTTCTTATGTATCGGCCTAGCGATCATGGGTCTAACTTATGGTCCGATTGGTACTGTATTGTCTGAAATCTTCCCGACTTCAGTACGTTATACCGGTTCTGCACTGACCTTTAACCTGGCGGGTATTTTTGGTGCATCTTTCGCACCATTGATTGCAACCAAACTGGCAACAACTTATGGCTTGTCTGCAGTAGGTTATTACCTCACAGCAGCCTCTATCCTGTCATTGCTTGCATTCTTGCTGATCCGTGAAACTAAAAATGATGATGTAAACAATCAGATCTAAAGATCTTGACAGATTAAGTCATCTCAATCAAAGCCAGCAGTTCATGCTGGCTTTTTTTATGATTTCACAACAAAAACTTGCTACTTCTTTGCTGATATTTCGGGAACAATCAAATAAATAAAGCCAGAGAATGAGGCAGAGTGATGCAGGATCTTATTGAGCAACTTACTCAAGAACAGCTGGTGGATATAGTGATTATGCTAGAGGATGATAAAAAACTAGAAGCCATTCGCTATATCCGGACGCATACAGCTTTAGATGAATCACAGGCGATACAGGTCATTGATGAAATTGTCATAGAGCATGATCTGGCGCTTAATCGAGACAATAAAGGCAATATCGGCCCACGCTTTACTGATGATGCTGATGAAAATATTCCGGTGGTAACTACACCTTTGGAAGTTCCAGATCATCCCAACCTTAGCATCGCTAAAGATACTGAGGTGGCTGCACAGCAAGTCGGCAAACGTGTGCCCGGCCGTGAGATTGAAAAGAAAATCTGGATCACCGCAGCCGTTATTTTACTGATTATTATTGTGCTCTGGCTACTGCTTTAACAGCAGCGAATGAATCAGTTTTTTTTAGACCAATTCGATAATATCAATGGTTGGTGGTACGCGAAAACGAAATGGTACCCCTACCATGCCCGTTCCCACGGTCACAAATACATCTGCATGCTCATGCCGGTACAAACCTTTTTTATGGCCCAGAATGGAGACCTTTTTCATCACATAATCCGTCAGCCAAGGTAACTCGACCTGCCCGCCATGCGTATGTCCAGAAAGCATCAATGGTCGTGTTGGCAATTTCGGCACCATGTCCACGGTATCTGGATTATGCGACAGAATCACCCAAGGTTTATCCTGAGGCAGATCCGGCATTGCGCGCATATCTGTTTTTCCAGCCCACAGATCCCCTACCCCGAGCAGACGAAATTCATCAAACTCGACAATCTGCCCTTCAATATCCATGACCTGATTCACTTCCAGCGCATAACGAAGCAATTCCTGAATAGGCGGACCAGGATACTGTTCATCATGATTCCCTGTCACCGAATATACCGGCGCATGAATTTCCTTTAAGACAGCCAGCTCCTGTGCCAGTTTATTTTCCGGTTCATAAGTCCAGTCCCCTGCGACCACTACCAAGTCAGGTTTCAGATGATTCAACTTATGTACAATCTGTCTTAACTGGCGTTCATGTCCGGAAAACAGGCCAATATGTAAATCTGCAATCAAAGCAATCCGTACCGGTTTTTTAAGTTTCTGCTGAGGATTGATTTGATAAGGCGTGGTTTCAACCCGAATCAAATGCGGCTCGATAAACCGTGCATAACTGAGTACGGCACTAATCACGAAAATAAAAATAGACTCATGAATCGAATAGTAGCCCATCCATCCTGCATAAATACTGAAGAACACCAGCGGAATCAGCAAATACGCCAGATAGAAAGCCAGCAGGTGACAAAACGCTTTAAAGGGATGAATGGTTTCTGTACGCGACTGACTCGACCAGGCCTGGTACACTGCCCAAACGGCAAGAATGGCCATGCCTAGATAAAAATAAAAAAGTACGGAACTGGTATCCCACATAGATTTGCCTTGTCGAGTCGAGGAGCTGATTAGTGGCTTTATATTTATCTTTTCATAGCTGGCAATTATACTCAATCCAAATTTTTCAGTCTTTGATGTTTATGGTAAATGCTCCCCACGCTTCCGCTCATTCAAAACCCTCTGGCTTATCAAAAGCTTACCGCTATAAAGCTGGCATTTTACTGAGCTGCAGCCTGGTACTCGGCATTCCTGCTTGCAGTACGCTGCCTCCGCAAACTGAACAGCCTAGCCGGATGGCATTTGAAACGGATACATCGCAAACCAGTCTGGCCCAGATTGTTGAGCCTTTACGTCGGCAGAATATTGGCCTGACCGGTTATCATGTGCTTCCAGATCCGCTCGAAGCACTCGCTGCACGTATCCAGCTGATTAATAAAGCGGAACGTAGTCTGGATCTGCAATATTACATCTGGGATAACGACCGTATTGGTGCACTGGCTCTGCATGCCCTCATTCAGGCAGCAGACCGTGGCGTAAAAGTCCGTTTGTTGATGGATGATAACAATGCCAAGAAAATGGAAGGTATTTATTTGGCACTAGATCAGCACCAGAATATTGAGGTCAAACTGTATAACCCCTACCGCTTCCGTAAATACCGTGCCATGGATATGCTGCTGGATCTAAAACGGATCAACCGCCGCATGCATAACAAAAGCTTTATTGCCGATAACCAGATTGCCCTGATTGGCGGCCGTAACATGAGTAACCAGTATTATAACGTCAGTGACAGTTATCAGTTCTCTGATGTAGATGTGATGTTGGTCGGTGCCGCTTCTGATGAAATCATTCATTCTTTTGATGAATACTGGAATGATGATTATGCCTATCCGGTTCGGCAGATTGTTAATCCTCGTCATCATACGCTACGCTACCCGAGCCTGAAACAGCAGCTGGAAGAATATAGCCATGATACTGCAATCCAGAACTACCTGAATCTGGCCAATCGTTCACAGGCTTTCGATAAATGGCTGGAACACAACATTCAACTTGATTGGGTAGAAGCTGAAGTCGTCAAAGATCCACCAAGTAAAATCAAGTCAAAGGCTAAGACTGAAGATCATTTGAACTTCCAGTTATTACAGCATCTGGAAAAACCGGAAGAAAGTGTGGATATCGTGTCGGCCTATTTTGTACCGGAAAAACAGGGCGCAGAACGTCTCAAGAAATTGGCTTCAGAAGATGTCAAAGTCCGAGTACTGACCAACTCTTATAAGGCCAATGACGTGCCGCTGGTCCATGCCTTTTATGCCAAATATCGTCAGGAACTGCTAGAAAATGATGTAAAACTTTATGAGTTTTTGGCCGCGCCAGATGCCGACAACCTGAATGCCAATACTGAAGAGCTAGCACAAAAAGCGAAGGTCAGCTTAAAAGGCCTGAGCCGTTCCAGCCTGCATGCCAAACTGATGGCCATTGATCAGAAACAGGTATTTATCGGCTCTTTTAATTTCGATCCGCGTTCGGCTTATTTGAATACTGAAATTGGTGTATTGCTAAATAGTCCTAATCTGGCCCGTGCGGTACATGAAACCATGGACAAAAACTTAAGCAAGTATGCCTATAAGTTGGTTCTGGATGCCAACCAGAACATTAACTGGAAAATCCGCAATGCCAAAGGTGAAACAAAGACCTTTAAAAAAGAGCCAGGAATGAAGTGGTATCAAAAAGCCTCAATAAAATTCCTGTCGATACTCCCGATCGAAGGTTTTATGTAATGAATATCTCGGAGTATTTCTAATAAAAAAGCCTCTTAATGAGGCTTTTTTATTACTTTGGCTTGCAACCTTTGCAAACCCTCCAGCATATTTTCATGCACCAGTGCAGTCAGGCTTTCTACTGTATGCCCTTCGGTCGCAATTGCCGGCAAGGCCATCAAATGAGCCGTGACTTTAGGCATTTCCAGAACATTTTGTACATGTTTGGCAAAGCTGATGTTCCCAATAAAAGGCGCCACCATATCCAGCTCACCCTGCTGATTCACATAGCAGATCAGGCAGATTTGTACCGGACGTTGCGCTTCGATTGCCGCACCGAGAATACGACCATAAATTTTTTTAATTGAGCGTCCATCAGATGTGGTCGCTTCAGGAAAAAACAGGACTGGAATATTCTGTTTCAGGAAGCCAGTAATCTGTTCACGGATTCTGACCGAATCTCCTGAACCACGCTTGATAAATAAGGTGCCACCACCTTTAGCCAGCTTGCCTAAAATTGGCCAATTTTCAATTTCAGCTTTGGCCAGAAAAAACACTCGCGCGCCTGAACCCAAAACGGCGATATCCAGCCAGGACACATGATTACTCACCCATAATGCCGGCTCACGTGGAATCACGCCATGGACCTTAACCTCGATATTAAATACCTTGCACAACTGGCGACAGAAATATTGCACATACCGGGTATTGTTCGGATTATTCGGGTCTTTATATAAACCATGACGGTAAACCAGATAAAACCCCTGGCTGATGGCTGCTAATGCAGAAGTCGTTTTTCTTGTATAAAGAAAGAATTTTGCAAAACCTTGTATCTCAGGTGATTGATTTTGTACAGTCGAGTTCATAAAAAGATCACTAAATCCTAAACAAGATACAGGGAATATCCACGAATTAAACCCATTTTATACTGTTCATGTCCAACTTGCATTGATAATAAAAAACGACCAAGTACATCTATATTTTCAATTTAAATTCATTGAATGAATTAAATAAAATAAATCAATCGAAATATTAGATTAAAAAGGATGCTCATCATGCAAGATGAAACAGTGAAATCAGCTGAGATGATTCGGCCCTTAAAAGTATTGAGCTATATCTTGGGTGGTACCCTGTTATATACGGCGTTGCTCGTAACACTTACACAACTGTTTGTCACGGCACTCTAAAACAAAGCCCGCTATTTCAGTATCTGTAAAGTTCATTTTCAACTAAAATGAAGTTTTCAACTGGAGATTGGCCTGAGTGGAATATTTTGAGCAACATCAGGGAAAAGAACGCGTCATACTGGTCAGTGTGAGCGTACAAATGCTGGATGACCTTGATGCTGAAGAGTTTCATCTGTTAGCTCAATCTGCAAATGCCGAAATTCTGGAACATCTCTTTGTTCAACGCTTAAAACCGGATGCCAAATTTTTTGTGGGTTCAGGAAAAGCAGAAGAAATTGCTGAACGGGTCAAAGAATTGGATGCCAATCTGGTCATCTTCGATCATGCGCTGACACCTGCCCAAGCACGTAACCTTGAAAATGTGGTGCATTGCCGGGTGGTTGATCGTACCGAACTCATCCTCGATATTTTTGCACAGCGTGCCCGTACCTATGAAGGGAAACTGCAAGTTGAACTGGCACAATTACAGCATCTGTCTTCACGACTGGTTCGTAGCCGTACCAATCTGGATAGCCAGAAAGGCGGGATCGGTCTGCGTGGTCCTGGTGAAACCCTGCTAGAAACAGATCGCCGTTTATTGCGTATCCGCATGGGGCAGCTTAAAGCCAAAATAGAAAAAGTCCGTCAAACCCGTATTCAGGGCCGTGTTGCTCGGCAAAAAGCGGCTGTTCCAACCGTGTCTTTAGTAGGTTATACCAATGCGGGAAAATCTACCTTATTCAATATTCTGGCCGATAGCGATGTTTATGCAGCAGACCAACTATTTGCGACTCTGGATCCAACTTTAAGACGCCTGCAATGGGACGGCGTCGGTAATCTGGTACTGGCAGATACGGTAGGCTTTGTGCGTAATCTTTCGCATTCACTGGTCGAATCTTTTAAAGCAACTCTGGAAGAAACCGTTGAAGCCACCCTGCTTTTGCATGTGATTGATTCCAGCAGTCCGGAAATGCTTGAACAAATTGAAGCCGTTGAAAAGGTGCTCAAGGAAATTGGTGCCGACGTCCCGGTGTTACGAGTTTATAATAAAATCGACTGTAGCGGTGAAGATGCCAAAATCATTTATCGCCAGCCCGGTCAGCCTGAACGGGTCTATGTTTCAGCACATAGTGGTGAAGGTCTGGATCTGTTACGCAAAGCCGTGCATGAAGCATTAATGGGTCAGATTCAGCACTTTGAACTGGTATTGAAACCTGCCTATGGCAAACTGCGCAATCAACTTTATGCGCTGAACGTGATTCAGTCTGAACATTATGATGATGAAGGTCAGTTACATATCGATGTACGGATTGCACCTCCGAAGCTGGAACAGTTGATCAAACAGGCTCATTTACCGATAGAAGAAATTCTGGGATCTCAAGCACTTCAATTCCAGCGTCCACTTGAAGAGTTTGAAATCCAGCGTAAGATCGAGTAAAACTTGATAAGTAAACTTTTAAATGACATCACCAATGAACTGGATAAAACATATTGACTGGCCAGCATGGATCAGCACTCTCCTCTTAATTATTGTATTTCGTGAAGCTTCAGTCTGGCTAATGACCCAGCTAGATCATCCTGAATTGGGCAACCTGGTCGGACTCATCAGCCTGCTAGTCACCTTATTTGCCTGGCGCTATTTTGGCAAAATTCCAGCGCGTCTGGTGGATACTAATAACAAGCTGATGAAAGAAAGTGCCTTCGCTTTTTTACCGATTAGTGCAGGCGCGCTAATTATGTTGATGCATATGGGACAAAAAATTCCGGCCTTTATGCTGGTGTTATGCCTGAGTACTCTGCTCCCTCTTTGGATCTACGCCAAAATGGCAAAACGCTGGTTATAGGAGTCGCACATGTTTTCTGTTCTTTATGGCTTTGCGATTACCTTAATTGCTTATCTGCTTGCCAAACCCTGCAATCGTGTTATTCCGCAAATTCCTGTGATTGTGTTTAGCATGTTCCTGGTGCTGGTGATTTTATTGGTGCTGGGTATTCCTTATGAGCATTATATGGATGAGGTCAATCCACTGTTTAACCATTTGCTTGGTTATGTCACAGTTGCACTGGCGATTCCGCTAGCCGCCATGCGTTATGATGACCTGCCACTGAAAGCTATTGTCGGAATTCTGGTTTTTGCCAGTATCAGTGCGGTCGCCTTACCGATGGGTCTCGCCTATTTACTACATATGTCTTCTGGCGACATCATGGCCTTTGCCACCCGTGCAGTCACGACACCAATTGCAATTAATATTGCGACCTTACTGGAGGCACCTGTTAGTCTGGCCATTCTGATCGTCATTTTGTCTGGCGTAATTGGTGCAGCATTTTCACCATTTATTTTACGACATATCAATGATGAGCGTGCTTCAGGTCTGGCTCTAGGTCTAGCAGCACATGCGATTGGTACAGCTCAAGCCTGGCAGCGTGGCAATGTTGCCGGACGTTATGCTACGTTTGGCATGGCAGTGAATGCCGTTTTTACTGCGATCTGGTTGCCAACTTTTATACTTTATCTGCAAAAAATGTGACTCATCAATCAATATTTAACGTTTGTTTCTGAATGAAACTATTCTTACTATAGGGAAATAAAGAATTTTTCACTCAGGAACAGACCTATGAAAAAGGTTCAATTATTATCCGTTTTAGCCCTGACCTTTTTCAGTCATCTGGCTTTCGCTTCCGATATTTCAGGTACCTGGAGAAGTATTGACGATAAAACAGGATCAGCTAAAGCAATTCTGGAAATTCGTGAAACTTCAAATGGTGTTTATACCGCCAAAATTACCAAGATTACGCCTCGTCCTGGCTACACACCGCGCGAAACCTGTGTTTCCTGCCCTGCACCTTATACCAATAAACCGATTCTTGGTCTGGATGTACTCACCGGCTTAAAGGATGCAGGCAATAATAATTTCTCTCAAGGTAAACTGATTGACCCTTTATCTGGCAATATTTACAACACCAAAGCTAAATTAAGTGCCAATGGCAAACGTCTAACCTTACGTGGTTATGTAGGTGTTTCAGCCTTGGGACGTAGCCAGACCTGGATTAAACAAGATTAATTCATGACTTAGTGCACAGAAGCTTGCATTTTCATGCATTAAGTTGTATCAATATTAGACAGATGCTTTTTTTATACAATATAAAACATGCATATAAATATTAGATTCATTTGCTTTAACAGGCTTAGCATCAAACGGATTTTGATGAGCAATATAAGGAGATAGAATGCAAGACATTACCAGGTTAAAGATCTTACTGAATTTCTCTGCTTTTACTGAAAATTCAGCAACAAAGCAATTAACATCGACAGGTTTCTGTCATGGGGAATCAACAAGCTTAAAGCAGATTGACCGAGCGATCTGCAACGCTCATTACTCTAAAATCAGCCAAAATTAAAAAACCACACGCTTGTGTTTGGGATAGTTTGTTTCATCTATGAAAAAAGGATAAATATAAATGAATAAATCTAAATTAGGATTAATGCTCATTGCTACATTCATGACTGGGACCATTTATGCACAAGACTTGACCGGGACATGGCAACAAATCGATGATAAGACTGGTTCACCAAAAGCACTGATTGAAATCCGTCAGGACAGCAATGGTACTTATGCCGGCAAGATTGTCAAAGTAACGCCTCGTCCAGGTTATACCCCGCAAAAAACCTGTAATAAATGTCCGGCACCTTATACCAATCAGCCGATCCTAGGGATGGACGTACTGACAGGTTTAAAACAGGTTGGTGATAGCGTGAATTATGAAAAAGGTCGTGTGATTGATCCATTGGGAGGTAAAATCTACGATGCCAAGGTTCGTCTAAGCAGCAACGGCAAACGTTTAACTCTACGCGGTTATGTGGGTGTTTCTGCTCTGGGTCGTAGCCAGACCTGGATTCGCCAGGAATAAGTTCACACTTTTTCTCAAAGCTGCCAAACAGGCAGCTTTTTTTATAAATTTAATTCCATGATTTTTAATTATTTATTGACTATTTGTGCAATCTTTCTAACATGTGCGGGTAATAATGAAAAGTTCTTTGGAATGATGGATATGTTAAAGAAGATATTCCTTGCCACATTGACTACAGGATTCATGATGAACCTGTGGGCTCAAGATATTAGCGGAACCTGGCAACAAATTGATGATAAAACTGGAGCAGCAAAAGCCATCATTGTCATCGAAAAAGAAGCAAATAATACTTACTCAGGCAAGATTGCGAAAATCACGCCACGTCCAGGTTATACACCACGCGAAAAATGTAATAAATGTCCAGCCCCTTATACCGATCAACCGATTTTAGGCATGACTATTCTAAAAGGCCTGAAACACGTTGAAGGCACCAAAAATTATGAAAAAGGTCGTGTCATTGATCCATTGGCAGGTAAAATTTATGATGCCAAGGTTCGTCTAAACAATACCGGCAAGCGTTTAACGCTACGTGCCAGTGTGGGTGTTTCAGTTCTGGGCCGCAACCAGACCTGGATTCGCGCAGACTAATCATCAGCACAATAAAAAAGCCACGTTCAGCGTGGCTTTTTTGAGCTTTAAATATTTTAAAATACCGGATTATCGACGGCAAACATTTGCTGGTCTTCCAGTCGATAAGCCATCAACTGATTACCCCAGACACAGCCACCATCGACATTCTGAATTCGCCCAGAAATGGTTTTACCCTGTAAAGCGGCCCAGTGTCCAAATACAATTTGATGGGTTGCTGCAGTTTTCGATTCAAACTCAAACCAGGGCTTAAAACCTTCTGGCATCGGATCATCCAGTGAATCTTTAAAACTATATTCCAGACGCCCTTCTGCATCAGTTAAACGCATCCGGGTCAGGTAATTCACGATACAGCGTGTACGCTCATGACCTTCTAATTCATCTGACCAGAGTGTAGGCTCTTTCCCAAACATTTCCTTTAAGAAAGTATCCACCACCTCAAAATCATCATGGGCAATAATGGCTTCTACTTCTTTAGCCAATTCAGCCGTCTTGGCTGCATCCCAGATATTGGGAATACCGGCATGGGTCAGTACCGTCTGTTCATTCGGAAACAGACACATCGGCTGTTTACGGATCCAGTCAATTAACTCATCACTGTCGATCGCATCAATCACATCACGGACATTATCCTTGTCTTTAATCGGCTTAATACCGCGTGCATAAGCCAGCAAAGTCAGGTCATGATTACCCAGCACTGTTGCCGCCACGCCATTATCGACAAGCTTTTTAATGAAGCGTAATGCACCCAGCGAGTTTTCCCCTCGAGCCACCAGATCACCAGCAAACCAGATAAAGTCCTGATCAGGATCAAAACGGATTTCTTTCAGCAGTGCCTTCAAGGCTTCAAAACAGCCTTGTACATCACCAATCACATAATTGTATCGAACAGTGCGGGTCATTATTTTTAAGCTACCATTTGATCAGATAAAGCCACAAATTGGGCAAGTGATAGTGTCTCTGGACGTGCCATTGGATCCACACCTGCCTTTTCAAAACCATCTTCAACCAGCATCCCTTTCAGGCTATTACGCAAAGTCTTACGGCGCTGGGTAAATACATGCGATACCAGACGAGCCAAAGCTTTTTCATTTTTTGCCACGATCGGTTTTACATCATATGGCTCCAAACGGAACACGGCAGATGTCACTTTTGGTGGCGGATTAAAAGAACCTGGCGGCACTTCAAACAGAAAAGTCGGTTTGCAGTAATACTGGATCATCACCGACAAACGACCATATTCTTTGGTATTTGGTGAAGCTGTAATACGATCGACCACCTCTTTTTGCAGCATGAAGTGCATATCTTTCACTTTGTCACCAAATTCCAGGAGATGGAACAATAGCGGTGTTGAAATGTTATAAGGCAGGTTCCCAACTACACGTAGCGGACGACCTTCTTCAAATAAATTGGTGAAATCGTATTTTAGTGCATCCGTTTCAATAATGGTTAAACGTTCAGGATGCGGCACACGATCCGGCAAACCAGCGGCTAAATCGCGGTCCAGCTCAAGTACAGTCAAGGCATCACATTCACCAATTAAAGGCGATGTTAAAGCAGCCAGACCCGGACCAATTTCAACAATATTTTCGCCTGCACGCGGGTTTACCGAACGCACAATTTTGGCAATGACACGTTGGTCATGTAAGAAGTTTTGACCAAAACGCTTACGCGTGTGATGCCCTTCATCTTTTGGGTTTAAGGCATTAATCTGATACATAGACAATTCCAACGTGTAATAAAGACGAGATCATTGACGCGCTAAATCCAGCGCCAAATCCACAGCCACATGTAAGCTTGAGCTTTTCGCAAGGCCTGTACCTGCGAGGGAGAGTGCTGTGCCGTGATCGACAGAAGTTCGGATAAACGGTAAGCCCAAAGTAATATTGATGGCTTCACCAAAGCCCTGAGATTTTAACACAGGTAAGCCCTGATCGTGATACATCGCCAGAACAGCATCGGCATCTTTCAAGTTTTCAGGAGTAAATAAAGTATCTGCAGGCAAGCTCAGGCTCATATTGATACCTTGAGTACGGTAAGTCTCCAGTACTGGATTGATGACTTCAATCTCTTCCATCCCCAGATAACCGCCCTCACCTGCGTGTGGATTTAAACCACAGACCAGAATATGCGGATGTTCAATTTTGAATTTGGATTTCAGGTCATGAATCAGGATATCAATCACCTGATGCAGGCGTTCCGGAGTAATGGCATCTGCGACTGCACGAAGTGGAAGATGTGTGGTTGCAAGGGCTACACGTAAAGTTTTAGTCGCTAGCATCATTACCACACGAGGCACACCTGCAAATTCCTGGTAATACTCGGTATGACCACTGAAATGAATTCCCGCATCATTAATGACTGATTTCTGTACAGGTGCTGTGGCAACTCCGACACTTTTACCTGACATGGCATATTCGGCTGAACGGCGTAGCTGCTCCAGTACATAAGCGGCATTATGGCTATTTAGCTGACCTAGTATTACTGGTTCTTTTAAAGGCACGTGCTCAACATAAAGCTGGCCTTTTTCTGAAGAAGTCGTTTGCCCTGTATATTCAATCAGTTCAACCAGAAGTTTTAACTGCTGCGCCCGTTGACGGAGCATTTCCAGATCGGCAAGTACCACCAATGGACGTTCATCAATACGATCCGCCAAACTCAGGCAGATATCTGGACCAATTCCGGCAGGTTCACCACTGGTAATATATAAAGGCAGCATGACTTTCTTCTGTATTATCAATTGTCCTTATTTTAGTACAAATTTCACAGGGAAAGTTCTAGATAAAGGTTTAGATGATGTTTATTCAAATAATACTGTACCTTTCTCATTATATTAAAGAGAGATAAAACCGGACTGACATCAATGAACCCTATAAAGAGTTTCGGGCAATCATCTCAATACTCGACATGTTTAGCTTTTGACATTTTCAGGGAGGATTACCTCCAGTTTAGAAGGCAAACCTAGGTAGACTCGAAGACAGGCCATTTGTTAAAGAAATACATATTAAAAAACAACCGTGTTCATTCATACAAAGATGCGCCCCTAGTCTTAGGTCCATTTTATTATTTAATGATTAGGGTCTGTTGACACTTACTGTTCATAATTAACCCTATAACGGTAGCCATAAAAATATACAGGCTAAGGCAACAGAACTTTGATAATTTCTTTTGAGCTT